>DASUFG010000362.1:0-6724 GCA_036274715.1 Agriterribacter sp. | reverse complement strand
CATTTGAAATAACCCCCGGCTTTTTAACCAGTCTTTTTTATACTTACCTTTGCCCACTTTATGGAAGAACTCAGCAAAAATTACAGTCCCGCCGCCGTGGAAGAAAAATGGACGGTGCATTGGAAAGAAAAAAAATACTTTAAAAGTGTACCCGACGGGCGCAAGCCATTTACGGTAGTTATACCGCCGCCCAATGTAACCGGCGTATTGCATATGGGGCATACCCTCAACGAAACCGTGCAGGATATTTTGGTGCGCAAGGCCCGGATGAGTGGCTTTAACGCCTGCTGGGTGCCGGGCAGCGATCACGCTTCCATTGCTACCGAGGCCAAAGTAGTGGGGATGCTCAAAGAAATGGGCATCGACAAAAACAAGTTGAGCCGCCCCGAGTTTTTAAAATACGCATACGAGTGGAAAGAAAAATACGGTGGTATTATTTATCACCAGATTGAAAAATTGGGCTGCAGTGTAGATTGGGACAGGGTAACTTTTACCATGGACACAGACTATTACAAAGCCGTGATGAAGGTGTTTACCGACCTGTATAATAAAGGACTTATTTATCGCGGCGCGCGCATGATTAACTGGGATCCTGCTGCACAAACGGCCTTAAGTGATGAAGAAGTGGAGTACAAAGACCTGCAGGGGAATTTGTATTATATCCGCTATGCCATTACCGATGCAGGCGGAAAAGAAATCAGTAACCCGGTAACGGGGGAGAAAGGAATTGTTATTGCCACACAACGGCCCGAAACCATTATGGGCGATACCGCCATTTGTGTTAATCCTAACGACGAACGCTATGCGCATGTAAGAAATGCTTTTGCATATGTGCCATTGATCAACCGCCGCATCCCGGTTATTTTTGACGAATACGTGGACCCCGCTTTTGGCACCGGTGCTTTAAAAGTGACGCCCGCGCACGATATTAACGACTATAACCTCGGGTTAAAACACAACCTCGAAGTGGTAGACACCCTGAATGCAGATGGCACACTGAGTGAAGCCGCGGTTATTTATATAGGAGAAGATCGTTTTGCCGCGCGTAAAAAGATCATTGCTGAGTTACATGAAAAGGGTTTCATTGTAAAGGATGAAAGTTATCAAACCCGGGTGGGCTATAGCCAGCGTACCGGTGTGGCGGTGGAACCCCGCATTTCTACCCAATGGTTTTTAAAGATGAAGGCGTTGGCTGAGCCGGCTCTTAAAGCAGTGGTGGAAGGCGATATCAATATACATCCCGGCGATAAGTTTTTGGCCACTTACAAATATTGGTTAGAGAATGTAAAAGACTGGTGTATCAGCCGCCAGCTCTGGTGGGGGCAGCAAATCCCTGCGTGGTACGATGCATCCGGCAATGTGGTGGTAGCGGAAGATGAAGCCGCCGCTAAAAAATTATACGCGGATCAATTTCCTGAGTTGGCAAAAAACAATCCCGTATTAACGCAGGACGAAGACGTACTGGATACCTGGTTTTCATCCTGGCTTTGGCCGATGGAAGTGTTTAAGGGTGTTTCTAATCCTGGCAATACCGACATCAACTATTATTACCCAACCTCCGTATTGGTCACCGGGCAGGATATCATTTTTTTCTGGGTGGCACGTATGGTAATGGCGGGCATGGAATACAATAAGGAAAAGACCATTGCGGAAGCGATACCGTTTAAGGACGTGTATTTTACAGGGATGGTGCGCGATAAACTGGGCAGGAAGATGAGTAAGCAGCTGGGCAATTCGCCCGACCTGCTGCAGTTGATTGATACGTACGGTGCTGATGCGGTTCGTTTTGGTATTATGATCTCTTCGCCTGCGGGCAACGACCTGCTATTCGACAACGCTTCTTTGGACCAGGGTAAGTTCTTCAACAATAAATTGTGGAACGCACTGAAGCTGGTAAAAATGTGGGAGCAACGGGTGGATGAATCGCTTGCCGTAACGGATGATTTTGCCACCCGGTGGTTCGAAAGCAGGCTGAGTGAAGTGAGAACTAACGTGGAGCAACTATTTGAAACATTCCGCTTAAGTGAAGGACTAAAAACCATTTACTCTTTAATATGGGATGATTTCTGCAGTTGGTATTTAGAATGGGTGAAACCTGGTTTTGAACAACCCATTTCTGCAGCCGTGTATCGCAAAACCATATCTTTCTTTACAGAACTGTTGCAATTACTGCATCCCTACATGCCATTTATTACGGAAGAAATTTATCATGTACTGGAAGAAAGAAAAGAGGATTTATGCGTACTGCAATTTACCGGGGTGGCTGAAATAAACCGCGGTACACTTGTTGAAGGCGAACTCCTGAAGCAGGTGATTACTGCACTGCGTGATGCAAGGGTGAAGCATCAAATGAAGCCCAAAGATGAAATTACGCTGCATATACAAACCAACGCCGCCCAAAAATATAAACAGATAACAACGATATTGGGCCGGCAGGTAAATGCTCGGGCTATTCATATATCGGAAGTGGCAGAAACAGGTAATATCAGCCTTGTAGTTGGGCAGGACAGATTATATGTTCACTCCTCCCTGGTTACAGACAGCACCGCTCAAAAAGAAGAATTGGAAAAAGACCTGCTGTACCAAAAAGGCTTTTTGCAGGTGATTGAAAAAAAGCTCGGTAACGAACGCTTTGTTCAAAATGCCAAACCCGAAGTGGTGGAACTGGAAAGAAAAAAGCAAGCCGACGCAGAAGCTAAAATTAAAGCGATCGAAGAAAGCCTGGCTCAATTGGGTTGAGGAAGAGCAACTAAAAACCAGAAACAACAAACTATAAACTATAAGCTTTCCTGCCATTGCTCACTTTTTAAAACAGCATGATGGATTTAAAATTGAAAGACAAAACCGCATTTATCAGTGGTTCAACTGCCGGTATTGGATTTGCCATTGCCAAACGGTTTTTAATGGAAGGTGCCAGGGTTGTCATCAATGGCAGAACAAAAGCAAGTGTTGACAAAGCGGTGACTGAATTGAAGTCGATAGTTGAAGATGCAGATGTATCGGGCATTTTTGCTGATTTTTCGAAAGTAGATGAGGTGAATAAGATCATAAAGGAATTGCCCGAAGTGGATATTCTCATCAACAATGCGGGCATTTTTGAACCCAAAGCTTTTGAGGAAATACCGGATGAAGATTGGTTCAGGTTTTTTGAAATAAATGTCATGAGTGGGATACGCCTGTCAAGACATTATTTTCCGAAAATGATCGCCAAAAACGAAGGCAGGATTATTTTCATTTCCAGTGAGTCGGCGGTGTTTATTCCCGATGAAATGATACACTATGGTATGACAAAAACAGCCCAGCTTGCGGTAAGCCGCGGACTCGCAGAATTAACAAAAGGAACAAATGTTACCGTGAATTCCATTTTGCCCGGTCCTACAAAATCAAAGGGCGTTGGGACGTTTATTGAAGATTTAGCAGAAGCAGGTAATGTTTCGGTTGACCAGGTAGAAACCGATTTTTTTAAGAACATGCGGCCAACCTCGCTCATCCAGCGTTTTGCCTCGGTGGAGGAAGTGGCAGATACCGTGGTATATTATGCAAGTCCCCTCAGTTCTGCAACCAATGGCGCCGCCATACGGGTGGAGGGTGGGCTGGTAAGATCTATTTTGTAACGCAGCAGGGCAATAGAAATCAATGGTGCACGACATCATCTTCCTGGCAAAGCTGAGCAATCAGCCAGGCCGGCCGTTTGTTGTTTTTGTCTATTATATCATTTCAATGTATGATCTGCAATTGCATCGCCATTTTAATCAACGATGCAATATTTTTGGCTTTAAATTTTGCCAAAATATTTTTTCGGTGTGTTTCAACGGTAGTACTGCTTATAAATAATTGTTGGGCAATTTCATTATTCGTTAGTCCTTCCGTAATAAGTGAGAGTACTTCTTTTTCCCGGCGGGTGATAACCGGGGTACCGCTTTCAAAATCAGGTTTTCTCATGGCCAGCGCGGCGTCAAAACTTAAATACTGTTTGCCTTTTACAACAGTGTGTATGGCTTCCATCAGTTCCTGCTGCGTAGCATTCTTAATCACATAACCGGAAGCTCCATTGTCCAGCATTTTTTTAATAAAGCTTTGTTGGTTTAAAGTACTTAAACCCAATATATGAATCGCCGCATATTTTTCTTTTACTTCCCTGCATAAATCAATTCCGCTTTTATCCGGCAGGTTAATATCCATTAATATTACATCGGGTGTTTGCTGGTTCAGAAAAGCCAGGCAGGATGCGGCATTGGTGGCATGCCCCATCCATTCGATCGCTGTTTCATTCTGTAATAACGAACGAATTCCTTCTATCACCATGTAGTGGTCATCTACTATAAAAACTTTTATGGCCATGCACGATCAAGTTTGGTAACAGCTCAATGTAATCTTTATATACCAAATTCAATAAAAACCGAAGTACCTTTTTCGCCCGATGATTGCACGTCTACATCACCCTTTAGAAACTCAACCCTGTTTTGAATATTGCTCCAGCCAATTCCTTTTACACCTTTTAAAAGAGCGGTATCAAATCCCTTACCATCATCTTCCACCGTAACAGAAAGACGACCGTTACTTTTAGTGACCTGCACAATCGCCGATTTTGCGGCTGCATGTTTCATGGTATTGTTAAGTAATTCTTGTATAATACGATACACGGTAATGGCAACGGTTTGTTCTATGGCTGCGTTTTCAAGCCCTATGGATTGATACGAAACCTGCAATGCGCCGGATTGATTGATCTCGTGGCAAAAGTCTTTTAGCGCAGTATCAAGACCAAATTTAACCAATGCCTCCGGCATCATATTATGTGCTACACGGCGCATTTCTTTTATGGAACTGTCCAGCATATCCATGCTTCGTTCAAAAGCCTGGTTATTTTCCGGCGTCATGATTAAATTTCCTTTCATAGTATTAAATGAATATTTTATTCCGGATAACATTCCTCCAAGACCATCATGCAAATCTTTTGCAAGTCGCGTTCGTTCCTGTTCTTCGCCTTTGAGCACGGCTTCCGTGGCGGTTAATTGTTGCAGGGTTTCCAATTCGGCGATGCGCTGCTGTTGCAGTTTTTGCTGTTGTCTATAATTGCGATAGGAGAGTAAAGAGATGATCAGTATCGCAGATGCTGACCCAATGAGCACATAATTTATCATTTTCCTTTTTTGCAATTGAGATTGCTGAAGGATGATTTGCTTATCTTTTTTTTCTGATTCATATTTTTTTTCCAGCTCTGTTAAGTATTTTTTTGAATCGAGGTTAAGTACTGAATCGGCAACCTCCTTATATTTTTGAAAATACTCGTAAGCCAGTTTATGTCTTCCGGTTACTGCATATAAATCGGAGAGGTATTTATAGCCATCATCCAATATTCCAAAGTAGTTGATTGTTTTGGCTTCATCTATTCCCGCTAATAAATATATTTCCGCCTCGTCATATTTTTTTTGCATAATAGCAACGCCACCCATTTGCAACTGTGATTCGGCCTTTCCATAACTATAATTGTATTTTTCTGATACCTCAAGACTTTTTTGAAAGCCACTAAATGCCGAATCCAGCTGATCCATTTTTTTATACACCTGGGCCGATACCAGGTGATAACTAAATAGGATATCTGCGTTGTTAATAAAAGTCAATTCATCGAAGTTTTTTCCTGCACTGTCAATACTTTTTTTTGCAGATAAATTATCATCCTGCATAATGTAAGAATTGGCAAGAATAATATATGCCATAAACTTTTTTTGCCGTAAACCCGTTTTTATGGCAGATGCGACGGCCTTTTTTGCATATTCATTTTGTTTGGCCGGCTCCCTGATGTCGCCAAAAAGTGTTGACACATTGCAGTAAACAGTAACCAATTCGGCATCCAAACCGGCTTTTTCAAGTATATCAATACCCTTCAAATAGTATTGCAGCGCCTGCTTATAATCATTCTGATTTTTTAACCTGTTGGCGATATCACTGTATGCGCCTGCTTCAAATTTTTTTGCTCCCGGTTGATCAGATTTCTGATAGAAAATAATAGCGCTATCCAGGCTTGCAATGGAAAGCGCATCGTTGCCGCCATTTCCATACAGCACCGACTGATTTTGATAAATGCGGCCCAAATTATAATACAGCTTTTTTTTCCTGGCGAAATCTATAGCTTCCCTATAGGCTTTATAAGCTTTGGAAGTATCTACAAGTTCATAATCAATCGCCAGGCGCATCATGCTTACCGCCCTGCTGGTATCCGGCATTGGCTGTTGTAATTCCTTTGTTATGCTGTCAACAAGATGCTGCTGGGCTAATAGGGAATGTATGGTACAGAAGAAGTATAACTGTATAAATATCGTCTTTCTCATATAGTAAAATAGCCCTTTACTATTCATTCTGCAAATAAAAGAAATCGCATTTACGCCGCTTATCCTGTTTTTCCATGATTTTTTACGGTAATGCGAATATCCTGTTTTTGCAGGATAGCTAAAGCCTAAACAGCCTGCTATATTTATTCTTTAAAATTTGAAATAGCCCAGTTAGATAATATTGCTCAACCACTAAATAGTTCATGATGAAGAAGTATCATTTAATAATCATTATTTTTTTTACAGCATCTTTTGCTTTTGCCCAAACTAAGGACAAACAAAAAGAAAAACCTCCCACCCAAAAAGAGATGGATGAGATGATGAAAGAAATGCAGAATGCATTAAATGAAATGAGTCCGGAAGAAAAAAAGGCGATGGATAGTATGGGCATTACA
>DASUFG010000361.1:0-4740 GCA_036274715.1 Agriterribacter sp. | reverse complement strand
GGATTGTTTTACATACGGCTAATCTCTGCTTTTTAATACATTAGTGGTGGGATATTACTACAGTTTGTGTTGGGATCGATTGATAGTTATATATAATTCCTGTTTTTGTGGCGGCTTCCGCTAAGGCTCCCGCCCCTGGTCAACAAGAGTAGTACAGCATGGACGCCTCTTTTTTGGAAAATAAGCTTATAATCTAAAACTATAGCAATGCATGCCGAAGAATTAAGAGCTTTGCAAGCTCCTTTAAAAGACAAATACCGGTTGCAGCCTGAAGCGGCTGTCATCACCCTGAAAGCGGAGGGGAGAATAGGAGCAGGTATTTCCTGTAAAGTGGCAACTGGTAGGGCCTTGGTGGAAGCGGGGCTCCATCCGGCTACCGGCGGAACCGGCATGCTGGCATGTTCCGGCGATTTGTTGCTGGAAGCATTGGTTGCGTGCGCGGGTGTTACTTTATCTGCCGTGGCAACGGCAATTGGAATGGAATTGAGAGATGCACAGGTAAGCGCGGAGGGCGACCTCGATTTCAGGGGCACATTAGGTGTGTCGAAAGAAGTGCAGGTTGGGTTCAAATCCATCCGGTTGAAGTTTGCCATTGATTGCGACGCCGACGCCGACAAGATCGAGGCGCTTTTAAAACTTACCGAACGGTATTGCGTAGTTTACCAAACATTATGTGCCGGAACGATCATGAGTACTAGTGTTGAAAAATTGGTGTAAGGCAATAGCGGGCAAAAGCAAGTAATATAAAGGCAAGGCGGTATTATCCCTTCCTGCATATCTTTAAGTAATATGAAAAAGGAGAAAGGAAATTTTGACGCTTCTCAATCATTCCTCTATAGCAAATGCATGCGGGAATGGTGGCCGGCGCTGGATGCGCACCGGCAAATTTTACATTATAAAAAAGGCGAAACCATATTTACCGAAGGTGCCCGGGTAGATGGTGTTTTTTTTATGCTCAAAGGGGTTGTGAAGGTGCATAAACACTGGACCGACGATAAAGAACTGATTGTTCGTTTTGCAAAAGAACAGGATATTCTCGGTCACCGCGGACTGAGCACCCACTCGTTGATTTATCCTATTACCGCCACTGTTTTAGAGAACACCACGGTTTGTTTTGTAGAGATGCCCTTTTTTCGTGCAACCCTTGCTGTTAACGCGGGTTTCACGTACGATTTTATGATGTTCATGGCTGATGAACTGTACCTTTCTGAGCAACGCATGCGCGACCTGGCGCATATGCAGGTAAAGGGACGCGTAGCCAAGGCGTTGCTTTCCATTGCCCAAAAGTTTGGGATAAATGATGATGGCTTTATTGCCTTCACGGTTAGCCGGCAGGATATTGCCGCTTACACGGGAGCTGCATATGAAACCGTATACAAGATTCTAATGGAATTTTCAGAAGCCGGGTTCATTGAAACAGAGGCAAAAGATATTGCCATTACCGCCCTTGGCACTACCGAGTTGGAGAACCTGTGCCGCTAGTTTTGCTGCAGGGACTATTTGTACACCAAAATAAAAAAGCATCAATAACTGATGCCTTTTACCTGGTTTTGCGATTTAATATTTTATTGCACTTCTGTGCTGAGGTAAAGATCTTCATCTATTAAAATACGTCCGCAGTTTTCGCACACAATAATTTTCTTATGCTGGCGGATCTCACTTTGCCGCTGAGGAGGTATGGCATTGAAACAGCCGCCACAGGCATCTCTCAATACCGGCACAATGGCCAGTCCATTACGGTAGCTTCTGCGGATTCTTTCGTAGGAAGCCAACAGGCGCGGCTCCACTTTTTCACGGGCATCACCTGTCATTTTGTTAAATTCATTCTCTTCTTTTTCCGTATCGCCTATTATTTTTTCGAGTTCCCCTTTTTTATGTTTCAAAACCCCTTCCTTATTGGCAACGGCTTTTTTAGCATTTTCAAGCAAACGGGCTTTGTCGGCTATTTCTTCGTTCGCGTCCTTAATATGCTTCTCCGCTAATTTTATTTCCAGTCCCTGCAGTTCCATTTCCTTGTTAATGGCTTCAAACTCACGGTTGTTTTTTACATTCTCACTCTGCTTTTCATATTTTTTTACCAGCGCCTGCGAATCCTTGATGATGTTTTTCTTTTGCTCAATAAACTCCTGGATGCCGTTTATCTCTTCTTCTACACGGGTTTGCCTGGCATGGAGGCCCTGGATTTCATCTTCAAGGTCGCGCACTTCCATCGGAAGTTCTCCCTTTAAAATTTTAATCTCATCTAATTTGGAATCTATTTTTTGCAAAGAAACGAGCGAAGAAAGCTTTTCTTCTACAGAGAATTCTTTTACGTTGGCCATATGATTCTGTACGATTTATGAATTATACGTAATAAAGTACCGGGTTGGTATTAATTGTCGTTTTAAGGATCGCAAAGGTAGGGAATTTTTTCAGCAAAATATCATGCAGTAAATCAATGGTGAATTGTTCACTTTCAAAATGACCAATGTCTGCAATAATCATTCTTCCATCGGCATCGAAAAACTCGTGGTATTTAATATCGGCACAGATGAAAATGTCGGATTTTTTAGTTAATGCGTTGGAAATCAAAAAACTACCTGCTCCGCCACAAAACGACACCCGCTGAATCGGATTTCCTGTTAAACGTGTATGCCGGATAAGCGGAGTTTGCAAAGTTTTCTTTAAAAATGCCAGGAATTGATTTTCTTCCATCGGATGGGGGAGTAGGCCGGTTATACCCGATCCAATATGGGGGTGCGTGTTGGAAAGTGGTAAAATGTCGTAAGCGGGTTCCTCGTAAGGATGAGTGCTGATCAATGTCTCTACAATCGTCTGTTCCAGCCAGGCAGGAAAAACCACTTCTATTTTGACTTCTTTTTCAATATGCAACTCTCCCACAACTCCCACAAAAGGATTAGTTCCCGCTTCTGCTTTAAAAGTTCCTGCTCCATCTGTATTAAAGCTACAGTGACTGTAGTTGCCGATATGCCCGGCACCTGCCCCGAATAAAGCAGTTCGCAACTGCTCGCACTGTTCTACAGGCACAAAAGTGTACAGTTTCTTTAGAGTAGCTTCTTTCGGTAATAGTATCGCACGGTTGGTTAAGCCCAGTTTATCAGCCACACGCCCATTTACGCCTGCAATGATATTATCGAGGTTGGTATGAACAGCATAAATGGCAATATCGCTTTTGATGGCTTTTATAATGGTGCGTTCTACGCAATTGTTGCCGGTAATCCTTTTCAGTCCCTTAAAAATGATAGGGTGGTGGGCTACGACAAGGTTACAACTCCGTTCAACAGCCTCGTCAATGATTGCCTCCGTCACATCCAGCGCGCAAACTGCGCCAGTGCAGTTCCATTCCCGGTTACCAATGATCAGCCCGGCATTGTCGTAGGTCTCCTGTAACCCGGGAGGCGCCATAATTTCTAAAACGTTAATGATGTCCTTAATTTTCATAACTCTTCAAAAAGTAATATAAAAATAGATATTACTTTGCTGCAATTAATTTTTAGCGGGTAGAAAGACATGTTTATAATATAATGGGCTCCCATAGCACTTGCTCCCAATTAAGAGAATTGATTATGCCAGATTGCCTGCCCGTTCCGTACAGGCAGGCAGGTGGTCAAGAAAAAAATAAAAAATGAATACGTGAAAAGGCTGTTAATCTTCTTCATTTGCTCAACGGTATTGTCGCAAATATATGCGCAACGGTACAATGGAAACTGGGATGCTTATTTAATGGAGGTCAATAAAAAACCGGTATCCATTGTTGTAGATCTCGATTTTGGGTCCTCCGTTGAAGCGAAGCAAAGACCAAATGTAATCATTGTGAGCATTCAGTTGAATGATGCGCGGGAAGATGGAATGCCTGGCAAGGAGGAATTGAGAATACTGGATAGCCTTGAAAATGAGTTGGTGAATATGTTAAGAAACAATCTAAACGCCATTTATGCAGGCAGGTATACCCTTAATGGGAAAAGAGATTTTTATTTTTATACCAATGATACCTCAAACTGCAGGTCGCAAATTAAACTGGTATTCCAGTCTTTTCCATCCTATACCTGGGAATTAAAGGTAAAACCAGATGCCGACCTGGGTTATTATAAGAATGTATTATACCCCACTCCAAGAGAGATGGAACGCATCCAGAACCACATTGTAGTGGACGACCTGCGCAAAAAAGGCGATCTGCTCAAGGCACCGCGAAAAATAGATCATTTTATTTTTTTTAAAACGGAAGCCGACAGGAAAAGATTTGCGGGCATAGTGCAGGATAGCGGTTTTGTGGTTGAAAGCGCAGGGCAGGAAATTGGAATCAATGGCTTTCCCTTTACTTTGCAGGTGTCAAGAACAGACAAAGTGGATTACAATAGCATAGATCACGTGAGTTTATTCCTGTGGGAACTCGCGATGCAGCATTTTGGTAAATACAACGGGTGGGAAACTTTTGTGGTAAAAGGGGAGGAATAATATGAATGAAGACCGGAATATATGGATATGAGTTCAGTACAAAAATACCAGGATTATGTAAAACGGATGCACAAAATAGGGGATGTGAAAAATGCACTGGCTGTTTTGCAATGGGACCAGGAAACCTATTTGCCCACCAAGGGCGCTGCATTTCGGGGTCAGCAAATGGCAACGCTCAGTGAAATTGCACATGAACTTTTTGCCGATGAGCATCTCGGTGGTATATTGAATGACCTGGTATCGGCAGATGGACTTACGGAGACGCAACAGCGAAATATTGCATTA
>DASUFG010000360.1:0-2367 GCA_036274715.1 Agriterribacter sp. | reverse complement strand
GCCACTGTTGCCACCGGTTGTTAATTTAAATTCAAAGGAAAGATCGAAGGCGCTGTACATATCTTTCGTTACAATATCACCACCATTGGTTGATTCCCCGCCGTTAGAAGCCAGCACGGTGATATTCCCATCAGCGATCTTCCATCCTTTTTCAGGAAAATTCCCGGTTTTGGCGCCCTGCCAGCCGGCTGAACTTACCCCATCGAACAATAATTTCCAGCCATTGCTTTTTTCAAAAGCAGTTAATGTGTTGATGGTATTATTTACTACATATACACTGCCCGGAAAGGGAGCGGGAGTGAGATTGCCGGTTCCCACCCGGATATTTTTCCATTTAATTTGGGTGCCCGGCGTGCGTTCTGTACCAATACCATGAACCTGCAATGCAATATAGCCGGAGGCGTCTGCATCATCCACCAGGTAACTGGCGGGTACACCATTGATCCAGGTTTTCATTGTATTTCCAATGCATTCTATTTTAACGGCATTCCACGCGCCATGTTTAAGTGCATTTTGCGCTGAGTGGTTCAGGTCTAACGGATAAAGCCAACCCCTGCGGCCTTCATCATAAATGCCGGCCGTCCATGCCCGCGAGGATGCATCAAGTTCGTATTGATAACCATAAAACCGCCCTTCTCCATCGTTGGCAGCAGGGTTAAAATGGCTCCTGAATTGTATACCTGAATTGGTGGTAGTATCCGGCAAAAGCACTTCCAACTCCAGGATAAAATCACCGTATTCTTTTTCAGTCACTAAAAAGCTGTTGGGAGTAGCGGAAACGGTTGTTCCAACGATGACGCCGTTTTCAACGGAGTATTTTGCAACACCACCCATTTGTTTCCAGCCTTTGAGTGATTTGCCATCAAAAAGAGTGGTCCATTTAACTTTTTGCGCCCTGGCAGCAATCGTGTAAAAACTGAGAAAAATGACAGATGAGAAAAGCAATAATTTTTTCATGTTTAATATTGATTACAGTTTTACTAATTGCGCTAATATATTCATTATATCCGATTTTCACCTTTGCAGGGTGTACGACACAGTATTTGGTTTATTTCAGCTTTGCCTTTTCAATGGTAGTGAGAACTGGTCAACGGCTATTAATTTTCATGCCTTTTGCCCTCCAGCACGGGAAAAACGTGAAGTATATGCGGAAATAAAGCGTTCAGGGATTCTTCGGCTCCGCGTGTTGAACCCGGCAAAGTGACGACGAGCATATTTTTAATGAAACCGGCTATTCCTCGCGATAACATAGCATATGGCGTTCGTTGTTGCCCGTAATTGCGGGCTGCTTCCATAATGCCTGGGATTTCTCTATCCAGGAGAGGTGCTATGGCATCGGGCGTAACATCCCTGGGCGATAACCCGGTTCCTCCTATAAAAAGAACTAGACGGTAATCTTGCGCACTTAATTGTTTTGCCTTTTCCTGGATTTGTATGAATTCATCAGGAATAATTTCATACAACGAAACGGATACCTGCTGCTGTTGTAATTTTTCTATAATTGTCTTTCCAGCCTTATCTTCTCCCTGCCCGGCAGCAATGGTGTCGGAGCACACGATTACCGCGCATTTTAGATCAATGGTTTCGCCCTTCCGGTAATCCGACTTACCACCTTTTTTTTCAACCAATCGTATCGATGAAATTTCCACCGATTTGTCCAGCGGCTTCAACATGTCGTACATGGTCAACGCAGTGATGGCCGCACCATGCATGGCTTCCACTTCCACCCCGGTTTTGTAAATGGTATGTACCTCAACTGAAATAATAATACTTAGCCCGTCAATCGAATAGGTTATGGCAGCATATTCAACCGGCAGGGGATGGCAATCGGGAATGACATCGCTGGTTTTTTTGATGGCTAATAAGCCGGCTGCCCTCGAAAACTCAAACACATCGCCCTTGGGCACGGTTTTGTTTTTAATGGCTTCAATGGTTCCGGGTTTTGATACCGTTAATGTGGCTGAGGCAATGGCCTGCCGTAATGTATTTGATTTATGCGTGATGTTGACCATAATAAAATTTAGCTATTGCTGTTGCCCGTTGTATCGGTAGGTTCGTTTGATTTCCATTGATAGGTTTCATCTTCAAATAATTCTTTGCCCCATACCGGAAGTTCCGCCTTTATTCTTTCCACTACTTCCCCGCAGGCATCAATAGCTGCTTTTCTGTGGGGAGACGAAGTGAATACCAGCAGGGAAACTTCTCCGGACTTTACTGTTCCCAGGCTGTGGTAAACATGCATACAGGTAAGATCATATTTTTCAAAAATAGCTTCCCTGATGCTTTGCATAGTTTCCAAAGCCATGGGCTCATACGCCGTGTACGTAATGGCAGTTACTTTTTTTTCGTCAATCGTATCGGCCCGCA
>DASUFG010000359.1:0-3092 GCA_036274715.1 Agriterribacter sp. | reverse complement strand
AAAATGAGCGACACCAACAGTAAGAATCCCAACGAAATGATAATTGAAAAAGACAGCAGCCGGTTAATAATAATTTTAAGCCAGCCCTTCCGGGGCTTGGCTTTCAACCGCCATATTAAATTAATAGAATCCTGGATCTCTCCAAAAACGCCGGTAGCGCCAATAACTAAAGTGGAAATTCCAACCACGGCCGAAAACCCTGAGGCGTAAGATAAAGTAGCGTTACGAATGGTTTGCTGTATCTGCAATGCCGCATCTTTTCCGATCAATCCTCCAATTTGTCCATATACAGTTCCCTCTATTGCTTTCTGCCCAAAAAATATATCACTCACCCAGATCACAATAATAATCAGGCCCGGTAATGAAAAAACAGTGTAGTAGGCCAATGCTGCGCTTAGCTTTAACACTCTATCCTCAATAAAACCCAAAAAGGTTTGCTTGATAATTGTCCAGGTATTTTTTAACGGCATACTGAAATAAGTATAAAACTATGCCAAACTCGGTACTCCAATCTTATGGCAGTCGGGGTACTTAGTCTGCAGTTGTTCAAAATGCATATTTAAACCCTGCTGAAAGGGTATAACTCCTGTTGGGTATGCCTTCAACAGGTTCACTATCGTACAAATAAGTCCAATTTATTGTTGCTGATAATCTCTCGGTAACGGCGAGCGCCACCGACTCCTGGTTAAAAATCCGGAAATCGCTCCATCTTTGAAAAGCCGGTTGGTAAAAACTGGTGCTAATGATCTCAAGTGTTGACGTGGGTTTTAATGTAATGGCGATGTAGCTGCTATTCCTGACCAAATGATGATTTACCGGTATATCCTGCAGTTCCTTTTCATATTCGTACATTACCAATACCCCCAGGTAAAGGTGCAGTAAATCTGAGCCCACCAGCTTAAAACGGGGACCGGTACCTGCCAGCCATCTAAGATCAATTTTAGATATCTTATTATTTTGTAATTGTGAAAACACTTCCCAGCGTATAAGATTACTCAGTTTCCGGTTATACCGTAGGTGCAACAATGCATTGTCTGAGTACTTGGTGTCCTCACCTTTTAAGAAGGAATAATCACCCAATAACAAATACAGGTCTTTTTTTGTTTTATACTGCACATGAGCAAAACCATTGGCCGAAAATACCCGGTCTACGTTTTCGGAGAGATTAAAACCACCCCCAAAACTACCAGCCCAACCAGTAGTGTCAGTATAAATTCTGCGCGATTCGATGTTGACGATCTGGGAGTAGGTAACACTACCGATGAATAATAATACTATGGGTAAAAATATCCTCAAAAAAATCATCGGGCAAAAATACTAAGATATTTTTCCGCGGCTGCAGGAGACAACCTTGCTTTTGAAGGGCAGCAACAATATCGAAGGTAAACTTGAGCTTCGAAAACATAAGAAGGGCGTGCTTTTCTGCCTTCATCGCTATTTGCTCATACAATAACCGCTTAAACTATGCAGCAGCTAACGTACAGGTGTAGTGGCATTTATCCTGTTCGAAATTACTTGTTACCGGCAACAGCCAACAGCAAATCGCTAGTAGTGGCGAAATATCCCGCGGCAACACCGGGTTCCGGCATTTTATGCATTCGGTATCCCAATAGAAAAACATCCGGAGAAGAACAGAAAAGCTGCGAGTCTGGGTTTAGTCTCGACCAAAAATCCTGGTTTACCCGGTATAACATAAATCCCGCCATTTTTATAAGAAGCTTTTACCTTTAGCATCTCATGAATATATTCACCACCAGGGCACCCATTACCATCACCTGTCATAAACGCATTGCGCCTTATCTTGAACAGGAGGTGAAGGAACTGGGGTTCACCATTGAAGATCACTTTATTACCGGTGTACGTATTGCGGGCACGGTTAATGATTGCGTAAAACTCAACCTCAATCTCAGGTGCGCCAGCCAGGTATTGTATAGCCTCAAGCAATTTAAGGCGCAGGACGGAGATGCTGTTTACAAAAACCTGGTTGATTATCCATGGGAGGAAATTTTGCCAGACGCTGGTTATTTTTCTATTACCAGCAACGTAAGCAATGAAACGATCAACAATAACCTGTTTGCCAACCTTCGGGTAAAAGATGCCATTGTTGACCGGCTGCGTGAAAAAACGGGCAAGCGCCCTTCCACGGGTGCGGAGCTAACGGGTGCGGTTTTTAATCTGTTCTGGAAAAATGACGATGCCGAGATATTTATCGACACTTCCGGTAATTCGCTGGCGAGACATGGTTACCGCAAAATACCAGGACTTGCCCCCATGCTGGAGGCATTGGCCGCCGCAGCCATTTACGCCACCCGCTGGGACAGAAAATCACCTTTCATCAACCCGATGTGCGGCTCAGGTACTGTGGCCATTGAAGCCGCACTGATGGCTACGAACAGGCGGCCTGGTTTGTTCCGGACCAACTACGCTTTTATGCATTTAAAAGGATATGATGATGCGGTGTACCTCAAGGAAGATGGCCTGCTGGAAGAACAGATTATTGACGCACCCAATCTTCGCATTATAGCAAGCGATTATAGTGAACGGGCAATAGCAAATGCAAAAAAAAATGCCATTGCTGCCGGAGTTTCGAAGCTGATTGACTTTTCGGTTTGTGATTTTGCGGATACAGAAGTACCGCCGGGCGCTAAAGGCGTTATGTTTGTAAACCCTGAATATGGAGAGCGGCTGGGGGAAGCGCAGCAACTTGAACTGACCTATAAACGTATCGGTGACTTCATGAAACAAAACTGTGGTGGTTATTATGGCTATGTGTTCACCGGCAACCTGGAACTCGCCAAAAAAACAGGGTTAAAGACAAGCAGGCGAATAGAATTTTATACCAGCACCATTGATTGCCGCCTGCTGGAGTATGAGCTATACGAGGGAAGCAGAAAAGGGAAGGAAGCATAAATCTATTTCAATCCCAACCGGTACTTGAGGCTTTCTTTTTTCGATTTAGAAACAGGGAATTGTTCACCTGTTTGCAATTTAACGTAGCCGCCATCCGTGCGAACAAAGTGAGTAATAAACCCAATATTTACCACTGTTGAATGGTGTATCCGCTGAAATATGTCGGCTGGTAACAATTCTTC
>DASUFG010000358.1:0-5101 GCA_036274715.1 Agriterribacter sp. | reverse complement strand
TGTTCAGGCAGTAGGTGGGTTAACCTTAGAGCAGGCTATCCGTTGTCCCGAATATGGCGCACCGCTGGTAGTGCTGGGCGCACCGCTTACCATAGATGCAGATGCCTTTAAAACGGCCAATGGTGACCTGGAAAGTTCCCTTCGGATGATTTGCGAGAAAGTGCATGCGTATGGAGATGTGGCGGTTGGGAAGATTTGATATTTTACATTTTATATTTAAAATGTAGGGCTCAGGCGTTCCGCGTAATATCGATTTACAAAGGAAAACTCAAATAAGTAATATTAATTTAAGGTTGGACATCTCAAATCTCAAACCCGCCTGGCAGTGGTCGGGTTACAAATTCTAAATTGTTTTATGAAATCAGCAGCGGTTGTTAATTATTCATCTGAAAAAGGATCAGTTGAAATACGTGAAATTGAAAAGCCCGATATAGGTGAGGAAGATGTGTTGTTAGAAGTAGCGAATGTAGGTGTATGCGGAAGCGACCTGCATCAATGGACAGCAGATCATAGCTGGCATGTGAATTATCCTGTAGTGCTGGGCCATGAATTTGGCGGACATATTGCAGCGTTGGGAAGCCGGGTTAGCGGCTGGAAAGAGGGCGACCGGGTGGTAAGTGAAACCGCTGCGGTGATTGATCCCAACAGTCCTTTAACAAGAAGCGGCTTGTATAACTTAGACCCGTCCCGCAAAGGATTTGGCTATGGCGTAAACGGGGCGATGACCCGCTTTGTACGCGTGCCGGCACGCTGCCTGCATCGTGTTCCCGATCATCTTGCATTTGAACAGGCCTGTTTAACGGAGCCCTGCTGTGTGGCGTATAATTCAGTGGTGGAAAACACCCGGTTAAAACCCGGCGACAGGGTAATTGTGTTAGGTCCGGGCACTATCGGTATTCTGTGTGCCGCAATGGCCCGCCTTTGTGGCGCTGAAGTGGCTATTGTGGGACTGGACGCAGACAGGCACAGGCTTGATATCGCAAAGCAATATGGTTGCGAAACAATCATTGGAGATGCCATGCCATGGGCCACAGAACGGGATGGGTTGGGCGCAGATTGTATTATAGATGCGGCCGGGGCGAGTATAACTTTAAAGATGGCCTTACAACTTGTTCGCCCCAACGGGCATATCGCTAAGGTAGGTTGGGGCCCGCAACCTTTGGGATTTTCTCTTGATCAGCTGGTACAGAAAAATGTAACATTACAGGGCAGTTTCAGCCACAACTGGCCGGTTTGGGAAAGGGTGATCGCATTGCTCGCCAGTGGCCAATTAAATGTGAAACCCATCATTGGTGGTGTATGGCCTGTCACCGAATGGCACGAAGCATTTGAAAAAATGCATAAAGGAGAGGTAGTGAAGAGTGTATTGAAGCCAGCTTAATCCATTTCAAATTTAAAATTTGAAATCTCAAATTGAACCGATGCGTTTACAAAATAAAGTTATTATCGTTACGGGAAGTTGTACAGGCATTGGAAAAGCTATTGCCCAGCGCTGTGTAGCCGAAGGCGCCCGTGTGGTAATACATGGATTGGAAGAAAAATGGGGAAAGGAAGTAGTATCCCAACTTGGAGAAGATAAGGCGGTGCTGCATATAGAGGACATCAGCAAAGAAGGCGCCCCGCAACGCCTGGTGGATATTGCGATAAAAAATTTCGGGCAATTGAACGCCGTTGTGAACAACGCGGCTATTGTAGCTTCATCCAATATACACACCACCGATCTTGATTTTTTGCGTAAGGTCCTTGAAATAAACACCATTGCCCCTTTCGCGTTAATAAAAGCGGCGTTACCGCATTTACGCAAACAAAGAGGCTGTGTACTTAATATAGGCTCGGTTAACGCCTTTAGCGGCGAACCTAATTTACTGGCCTATAGCATTTCCAAAGGCGGGTTAATGACTCTTACCCAAAACCTGGGAGATACACTTTTCAGGGAGGATGGTGTAAGGGTGAATCAAATTAATCCCGGTTGGGTACTCACCGAAAATGAGGCTATCCGCAAACGTGATCACGGACTGGCAGACGATTGGTATAAAGATCTGCCCAATGTTTACGCTCCCGCCGGGCGGATTATTTGGCCGGCTGAAATTGCTGCTGCAGCCATATATTGGCTTGCGGATGAATGCGGTCCCATCAGCGGACAAGTTATGACATTGGAACAATATCCATTTATCGGGCGCAATCCTCCAAAAGACACATCTACTATACCGGCATGCAAAAATGCGAAAACTTAAGTTCGAAATCCGATAGCAAGAACTGAAAAGTGAATAACACGCTTCAAATATGAAGATCGAAATCCAAAATTCGAAATCCGAAGAAAAAGAGCAAAAATACAAGTTCCAAATAAATATCAAATCTGAAAGGGAAAAATAACAAATATGCTGCCTGGTATTATTGGTTTACCCCCTTGTATCTCTTAATCCCATAGTCCCACCATCCAGGTCCTAATATTATTTATTTTAATTTTGACATCAACTCATTTGTAAACGATGTTGAAACTTCCCGTTTATTTAGACAATAACGCCACTACACCTGTTGATCCGGGAGTGCTGGAGGCCATGCTGCCTTATTTTACAGAACGCTTTGGTAATGCGGCCAGCCGCAGTCACAGTTTTGGTTGGGTAGCAGAAGAAGCAGTGCTGCAGGCGCGGGAACAGGTTGCGCAATTGATACATTCCGATCCATCGGAAATTGTGTTTACGTCTGGTGCAACGGAAGCCATCAATCTTGCCCTGAAAGGTGTGGTTGAAATGTACGGATCCAAAGGCAAACATATTATTACCTGTGCCACCGAACATAAGGCGGTGCTGGATACCTGCCATCACCTGGAAAAATCCGGCGCTACAGTTACGTATCTCGGGGTGAATAAAGACGGACTGATTGATCTTCACGAATTGCAGGCGGCCATTCAAAATGACACAGTGCTTATCAGCATGATGCTGGCCAATAACGAAACAGGACTGCTGCAACCCATTCGGGAAATTGCTGGTATCGCTAAGCAAGATGGCATCCTTTTTTTTACCGATGCCACCCAGGCCGTGGGTAAAATACCGGTTGATGTGAATGACTATAATGTTGACCTGCTATGCCTATCGGCTCATAAAATATACGGTCCCAAAGGTGTGGGCGCACTATACGTGCGAAGAAGAAATCCAAGGGTGCGACTGGTTGCACAGATCGATGGCGGCGGACATGAAAAAGGCATGCGAAGCGGAACACTAAACGTGCCCGGCATTGTGGGATTAGGCGAAGCCTGCGCGATAGCTGAAATGAAGCTGGATGATGAAACCCAATGTATCGCGAACTTAAGAGACAAACTGGAAAAAGCGCTGCTGCAACTGGAAGGAGTAGTTGTTAATGGCGACATAAAGCTTCGCTTACCCAACGTAACGAACGTTTCTTTTGCTGGTGTAAAAGGAAATAAGCTGCTGACAGAAATTAACCGCACCATTGCCGTTTCATCGGGATCTGCATGTACCTCGGCCAACCCCGAACCATCGCATGTGTTAAAAGCAATGGGAGTAGAAGATCAACTGGCGAATAGTTCGATTCGGTTTGGGTTGGGAAGATTTACTACGGAGGAAGAAATAGCCTACGTCATTACGGAGGTGGGCAGGATCGTATTAAAGTTGAGAGAAGGGAATGAGTCTTTATTGCAAAAAAATAACACAGCAATGTAAATATAACAGGGCATTTTCTTATTCACGATTTTGATGATCCGGAAAATACTTGTGCTGTTGTACCCTAATTAAAAAAAGCTTGCTTTTTATTGTTTTTTTTTATACTCTTACACCAGAAAAAAAAAGGATTGCAGGATATAATGGTTTCTCCTTATGTAAGCTCCTGAAATCTTTCTTTTAACCTGCATTAAATTCTTTCATAGGTGTCCTGTTAAGAATGGATTTTGGCTTCGCGTTTTTAGGCGGTTTTATCTACGAAATCATAATGAATGTAGTTATCTCTGTTGACCCCAGTAGTAATTTATAGCGTCGTATTTTGATCCTGCTCTGTAAAAGTATCAGTTCGCACCTGTAAACGAGGGCTGATGCTGGCTGACGCCCTGCATACCCAAAGCCGGAGTTACACTCCCCTGTACTACCCACCCCGTACGGAAGATGCAAAAGTGTTATAGCATACCCATGACTGAACGGTCCAAAATATTGGCGGAACAGCGCTTATACCTTTCCTATTTACCCCATGTAAGGGCAGAGTTTGGGAACTTAGCCGGCGTGGAGCTTATTGGGCTTGGGGCAAAAGAAAGAGGGGGTAAGATCATAGATGAATGGGCCTTCCGCTTCTATGTAAGGCAAAAAAAACAAAAAGAGGATGTCCCCACTGCTGATCTTATTCCCGAAAAAATCTTCGGAATACAGACAGATGTAATCGCCCATTTTGAACAGGAATCACTGGTATGTGAAGCCAGTGTATTGTCCACTGATGAAACCGATTACCGGGATGATGGTGTACACGGAGGAATTCCTATCCGAAATGAATATTTTGACAACGGATGCCTCAAGCCAAAAGATCCATCAGGATATGGTACACTGGGTGTGCTCGCCAGGAGAAAGACGGACAATGCATTGGTAGGGTTAACCTGTGCACATGTAGTTAATACCGGCTCACAGGACCTTACTGCAATAAATGTCAAGATCGGTCAGCCGGATTACTGGACCTGTTGTTGTTGCTGTCCGCGTGGCTATATCGGCGATGTAGCAAAATCCACTTTCAACACGGATCTCGACTGCGCTATCATTGCCATGCATGACGATGTTACAGAAAAAGTCACAGAAAAAAATACAGAAAAGAAAATAGAAGGTATCCTGGATGAAATCACCGGTGCCGCAGCAATGGTTTGTTTTGACACCGTCACCAAACGCGGACGGGCAACTGGGGTCACGCATGGGAAAGTCAGTGATATTGCCTATGGCACCAACCAGATGCTGATTGAACGCACCGGGGACGGGGCTGACGGCCCATTTGCCTGTCACGGCGATTCAGGCGCGGTGGTGGTGAATTCGTCTAACCAGGTAGTGGGGCTGATTGTTGCAGCCGCGAGAGAAAATATGACACGTACTATCGTTACGCACATCAAGCCCGTGAT
>DASUFG010000357.1:0-3311 GCA_036274715.1 Agriterribacter sp. | reverse complement strand
GGCTGTAGATGCGGATGGACAGGTAGCCGGGTTTTCGAGTTATGGACCCTCGGCCGATGGAAGGGTAAAACCCAATGTGGCATCAGTGGGGTGGGGTACGGTCATCGCCGGTACCGACGGCAACCCCGCCAGCGCCAGTGGCACTTCAGTGGCCAATCCTAACCTTGCCGGGCTCATTGCCTGTTTATGGCAGGCCTTTCCAAAGTTCAGCAATGCAGATATTATGGATGCGGTTCAAAAAAGCTGCGACCAGTATAATCATCCCAACGACAGGACCGGTTATGGCATACCCAATATGCGCATTGCATATGAAATATTAAATAAGAAAAAACAATTGCAGGAAGCAGAAAGGATTTTGAACAGCGACTGGGTAAAAGTATACCCGGTCCCTTTTGTCAATAGTTTTACCATGCTGCTAAAACCCAAAAACAATGGCACCCTCTCCTTTTTACTCTATGACGCTGTCGGAAAAAAAGTGCTGCACAAAACAACGGCAGCCCAAACAGGTAACATCCAGTTTTTAACATTCGACAATTTGGCCCTCCTGCAGCAGGGTGTGTACTGGCTCAGCTGCTCGGATGGCAACAATGTACGCATCATCCGCTTGGTCAAATAAAAATTACACCCGTGATTTCAATAGGGCGGCGAACATCGTATCTGCCTTCTTATCATACCCCCTAATGCTGTCCATTTTCAGCACCTGCAGGTCAAATTTTTTAGATGCTTCACTCACCACGTCCTCATTTTCTTTTTTAAAAACCGAACAGGTAATATACAGCAGGTGCCCGCCCGGCTTTAGATAGCGAATAACATTTGAAATAATTTTCGCCTGGAGAAGAACATACCGCTTGATATTTTCCGGGTGCCAGTAAAATAACTGCTCAGGGGTTCTTGACCAGGTGCCGCTTCCTGAACAGGGGACGTCGCAAATAATAAGATCAAAAAGCAACTGACCGGAACCAAATGGTGGTTGCTCATTAGTAAGATCGGCTACCAGTGCGGTATAATTTTTTATTCCGGCCGTGGCAAATCGCTTGTCTAAATTAATAAGTATTGATTTGCGGATATCCGATACCGTTAAATCGATTTTTTTTAGTACATCCTTCGCCAGAATTGATTTACCACCGCTGGCTGCGCAGCAGTCCCATACCTGCAGTTTGCCGTCTGCGACCAATGATTTCAAAAATTCGGAAACCTGCCGGGAGCTGTAATCCTGCACAACCGCTTCTTTATCGACCGCTACAATGCCCTCCAGTTTGGTGGCATTGTCAAAAGCAATACAGTCTTCATCGATAGGCTGGTATTTCACCCCGGCACCATCCAGTTTCTTCTTTACAATTTCATTGTACCCGGGCCGCAGGCGAATAAACAGTTGGGGTTGCGTAAAAAAAGACACACAAAACAGGTCATGGTCAATTCCTTCACTCAATTCATCCCGCCAGGGAAATACATTGGAGATGGAAATATTTTCAAAGCCAGGAAATTGAACGCTGAGTAGCTTACACTTCTCATCCAATGAAAGGTGAACCTTCTCAGTCCATTCCGGTTTTAATCGGTTGAGCAAATCATTCCCCGTTGCCGGGCATAAAAATAAGCCTGACAGTATGCGTGTCCGCAATGCATCATCGTCTGGCAATCCATCGCCAACAAACATTTTGCCAGTACGGTAGTAACAGTAGCACAAATGACTGATCTGCTTCCGGTCTTTCGAACCATGTTTTTTATGGGCAGCAAAAAATGATTTCAGAAATGAAGCCAATGGCTGACTCCCATCATATTGACGAACGATGGCTACCGCGGTATTGAGATATGAATAGAACCTGCTCACTTTAGATGGAGCAAATTACTGGAAAGAATGTTATTGACGGCAGTATGAGTAATTTACTTTTACCTTACGAACATACCGGAAATATTTCGTGGATCATGATCCATCCGGTATACAACCCTTATGCCGCAGCCGGCCTCCTGTATATTTTCAGTGTCGCCTGGCAGGCTTGCTATCTTTTTTCCGTTGCTTTACTTTACTATCCCGGATTCATCTGAGAAATTAGTTCTGGTAATAATATTTCATAGTAGCTTTTTCGCCGCTGTTGTACTGCCATTCGGCAGTTTTTGGCTTATTGCTGTCATTATAAGTGTATTGCACAGTATAGCTTTCCTCGGAATTAATGGCATTGGTACACCGGGTAATATTATTCGGCGTAGGACTTGATATCACCAGTTCGCCGGTCAATAGCAATTCCTGTCCAAAATTCATCGGGTTGACCTTTGCATCGTATTCGAATTGGTTGATGAACCAGTCTTCCCTGTTGGGGTAATTTCTAACGGAAGTTGCTTTTTGAACGCTGATACGGCCGTTCGCGTCATAAGTGTACTCAAACTTATCGTCTAGTTGCGCGGTATCATTAGGTTCCAGGTGATATTCAGCAACGACATTGATGAGTCCATTAGACGCATATGAGTATGCTATACTGTCATTTAATGGTTCTGATTCTCCTGTTCCGGTCATCAGCGCATAGGTATACCTTGAAGTTGTTTCGTCATAATGAACATCGTAATTCGCGCTCCAATGCAGTTGGGGATTGTTTGCACCGTAGTACAGGTAGGAAACGATCTTGATTTTCTGAGCAACGCCGTTTGCGTTTCTGTCAAACTGTTGCAACAAACTAAACAAATTATCGTCTGCATCTGCTGGTCCCTCATTTACACCATAGAGTTCTACGAGTTT
Organism: Agriterribacter sp.; assembly: GCA_036274715.1. GTDB lineage: Bacteria > Bacteroidota > Bacteroidia > Chitinophagales > Chitinophagaceae > Agriterribacter. The sequence continues at coordinate 583 of DASUFG010000357.1, read as the reverse complement.
GCCATTCCCATCATATTTGAAAGCGAAGACCATCGAATCTTGCTCTCCTTCATATTGCAGAACCATACGCCTGAGAAGCCCGCCATTTTCGGCTGAAAGTATCGTGTCTGAAACAGCAGGAGGATCAATCGCAGGCGGGTCATTGTCCTGCTTAAATGATGCTTCTTTTTGACAGGAACCGGTGAACAGGGCCACCAGGCATAATATCGTCCATAATGTAGATTTCATAGCAACGGGTTAATGTTGAGAATTTTATCGATAATAAATGTGAATCAGGTGAACTTATTGTGCCGGTTTGCTGCTAAAAAGATTCAGAGTATCCACGCATAACTAATTCTGCTGTCCGCTTTCCGTACAATGCAGGAATTCACTCCGCTGTTAATTATAATAATAAGATATATCAGCCTCTTTCAGTGTTACCAAATCGGTGAACACCGCTTTTTCCGGCTTATCCCAGGAGTTGTACTCATAACTCCAGGTGAGCGATTGCGGAAACGAAGGATCTTTCAGACTAACAATGCCATTGGGCGAATTCATTCCTGGCAACAGAAATCCGCCATATAATCCATCGTTCCCTAAATCT
>DASUFG010000356.1:0-4005 GCA_036274715.1 Agriterribacter sp. | reverse complement strand
ACGCGAAAGGAATCTCCAAAAGGTTTTGTCCATTCCGCATTGTTCATCAGCATGCTTCCGATATTTTGCCGGTCAACCGATGAAAGTTCTGCCGGCAGGGCATCGGCCTGGTATAAGGAATCGAGATATTCCACCCGTTCCGTATAAATTCTCCTGTTATAGGGCTTAATGGTGGAAAAGGAAAGTATGGAGTCGTTCTGCAGCTTAATGTCGAGACGATCTAATAATTGATATTGTTTATCGCCCAGTCTTATCCGGTCAGATTGTGTAAAAGCAGTTATGGAAATAAACAGTAGCAGAGCGGCAAATGGAAACGCTTTTTTTAATGGCATGGGTATGGCGTCTTAGATGTTTAAGCAAATATAGGGGATTCAGTTTTCCGGGCAACAACAGCAGTGCGGATCCGTAAACAAACTAAGGCTTACAGAATTGAATGCTGCATGATAACCCCCACCTTATTGAGGTCGGTGTCCCTGGCAAAATTCGTAACTATTAATAAAGATTGATTTACCTCAAAGACGGATCTTCATCCAATATTTGTTTTGCCTTTTGATGTAAGGTTTCACTTAATGGCACAACAGGCAGACGCAAAACATTTTCAATAAGTCCCAAATGAAACAGGAACGATTTTACGCCCGCCGGGTTATTCTCGGCAAACAATGTTTCATATGTCTCCAGCATGGCATCATTCAAGCCTTTGGCCTCAACGAATTTTCCATCCAGCGACAGCTTAACCATATCAGAAAACTTTCGGGGCATACTGTTGGCAATAACGCTGATCACGCCATCCATACCGCAGGCTATTTGCGGTAATGCCAAAGTATCGTCGCCACTGCATACCAAAAAATCTTCGGGACGATCTTTTAGTATTTGCATGCATTGAAGCATATCTCCGGCAGCCTCTTTAATACCGCCAATATTAGGCACTTCCTTTGCCAGTCGAACAGTGGTAGCTGCAGAGAGGTTACGCCCCGTTCTGCCCGGCACATTATATAATACAACAGGTTTGGGGGAAGCTGCTGCCACAGCTTTATAGTGTTGATACAGGCCTTCCTGTGAAGGCTTGCTGTAATAGGGGCTCACGCTTAATACAGCCGTTGCTTTATCTAATGGAAATGTCTTGAGTTCTTGTACAGTTTCGGCTGTATCGTTTCCGCCAATGCCCACTACTACTGGTACCCGGTCATTTACTTTTTGATATGTATGTTCGGCGATTCTTCTCTTCTCATCCTTGCTTATCGTGGGTGCTTCCCCGGTGGTGCCCAGGGTTACTATATATTGGACACCATTGCTGATCACATGGTCAATCATCGCATCTAAGGCGCTATAATCAATGCTGTAGTCTTTCTGAAAAGGTGTAATAATGGCAACACCGGTTCCTCTGAGTAGTGTTCTTAGTGACATTTTGCTTGCTTTGTTGCTGGATATATTTGAAGTTGGCAAGTTACGGGTTTTAGGTATCAGATATCAGCGGTGCGCTACCAGGTACTAATTGCCCCTTTATTCCTGCCCGGCATCAGTTATTATGTATAAACAATTATTGTGGTGTTTCTTCCCAAAAACCCATTTTACTGTATTTTTCAATCCGTTGCTGTACCCGGGTATGGGGATCAATGGCCTGCAACTGTTTTATGAGTGGTGTTAAGTAAGACTTGAGGGTTTGGGCAGTTTCTTCATAATTCCAATGTGCACCTCCAAAAGGTTCGGGTACTACTTCATCCACAAGCCCGAAGCTTTTCATATCGGTAGAAGTTAATTTCAACTGCTCGGCAGCCACTTCTTTCTTTTCCCAACTGCGCCACAAAATAGAACTGCAATTTTCGGGCGAGATAACCGTGTACCATGTATTTTGCAACATCAATACCCTGTCGCCCACTCCTATCCCAAGGGCACCACCACTGGCCCCTTCACCTATAATTACACATATAACCGGTACTTTTAACCGCATCATTTCATATATATTCCGGGCTATGGCTTCCCCCTGTCCACGTTCTTCTGCCTCAGCGCCGGGGAATGCACCAGGGGTATCAATGAGTGTTACAACAGGTTTATCAAATTTTTCAGCAAGTCGCATTAAACGCAATGCCTTCCGGTAACCTTCCGGGTTAGCCATCCCAAAATTGCGTAGTTGGCGCATTTTGGTATTAATTCCCTTCTGGTGCCCAATTATCATGATGGTTTGCCCGTCTAACTGTGCAAAGCCCCCCACAATGGCTTTGTCGTCCCTTACATTCCGATCTCCATACATTTCAACGTAATTAGTACACATTCTTTTAATATAAGCATGTGTATATGGGCGGTCGGGATGTCGGCTTAATTGCACCTGCTGCCATGGCGTTAGATGTTGTGTAATTTCAAGACGTTTTTGGAGAATACTGTCTTCGATTTGCTTGATCGCATCTGTATAGTCTACCTTGACGTTTTTTTCTGCCATTTGTCTTAATTGCAGTGACTGGTCAAATAGCTCTTTGACGGATTTTTCAAATTCCAGGAACTGTCGTTGTTTAAATGTGGGCATAAGCTGTTTATATACGGGCTGCAAAAATAATATTTAATCAGGAAACCGTGGTAGAATTAAAAAATCACCAAAATTCAGGCAGGAAGGTCCGGAGTCTTGGTTTAAATCAAAACTTCAGTCCCGCACCCGATACCCGAAGGAAGCTATTCCAGCATTTAAAAATCTGAATAATAAGGCGTAAATAAGATGATATCGAAGATGCATGTCATTTTCTTTGGATTTGTTCTCATTTTTTGGCTTTGCCGGAAAACAGGGTAATGTGAATCTGGGAGTTTATTATACAATCAAAAAAAAAGCTTGCTACCTGTGATCAGTTAGCAAGCTTCCTGTCTTGACTTTTGCTTTTAAGATGGTACTTTATCTTCCTTTTTCTGTTTTAAGGGCGATGTCGATGTTCCGGATATTTCATTTCTGAACACTACCGTGTTGTCAAATACATCTACCAACACCGGTTTTGTTTTATCAATATCACCGGCAAGGATTTTTTTGCTTAATTGATTTACAATTTCCTTCTGGATCAACCTTTTCAAAGGCCTGGCTCCAAACTGGGGATCATATCCGTTTTCTACAAGATAATCTATGGCATAATCCGTAAACTCTAAAGTAATGCCACCATTCAAAGACACGAGATTTTTCAGGTGATTGAGCTGTATATTGATAATGCCCCTGATCTCACTCTTCATCAAAGGCTGGAACATTATGATATCATCTACCCGGTTCAAAAACTCCGGCCGGATGGTTTGCCTCAGAATATTCATCACGTCCCTTTTAGTAGTTGCTACTACTTCTTCTTTGTTTTCTTCCGTTACGGTTTCAAAATTATCCTGTATCACCTGGCTGCCTATATTACTGGTCATAATTACGATAGTATTCTTAAAATTAACCACCCTTCCTTTGTTATCGGTAAGCCGGCCATCATCAAGTACCTGCAGTAAAATATTGAATACATCGGGATGCGCCTTTTCTATCTCATCGAGCAATACCACGCTGTATGGCTTACGTCTTACGGCTTCGGTTAACTGCCCGCTTTCATCATAACCTACATATCCCGGAGGCGCGCCTACCAGGCGGCTCACCGTATGTTTTTCCTGGTATTCACTCATGTCAATGCGGGTCATCATGTTTTCATCATCGAACAGGTAGCCTGCCAACGCCTTTGCCAGCTCTGTTTTACCTACCCCCGTGGTTCCCAAAAATATAAAGGAACCAATTGGCCTTTTAGGATCACTCAACCCGGCGCGGCTGCGACGGATGGAATCAGCAACGGCGGTAATCGCTTCTTCCTGACCTACTACACGCTTATGCAGTTCATCTTCAAGATTCAGTAGTTTTTCCCGTTCGGTTTGTAACATTTTGCTAACGGGTATGCCTGTGGCTTTCGCAACAGACTCCGCAATATCTTCCGCATCCACTTCTTCCTTCAGTAATCTTTTTTCCGGCGCCAGTTCATTCAATTCATTCGTTAAGTCTTCAATATTTTTTTCTTC
>DASUFG010000355.1:0-7393 GCA_036274715.1 Agriterribacter sp. | reverse complement strand
TATTTTTTCACTGCGGCAAACCTGGTTGTTGCACCAGGATGTTTCACCTGCAACGACGCCCCAGCCGGCACTATTTTTTGCGATGACTTTGAAACCGATGAAGACGTCACCAATCGATATTTCGGTTATGATGATGATGATGGAGAGTTTACACGGATCAAGGGTGTAGGTCGTGACGGCAGTGCAGGTATGCGCGTGAAATGGCAAAAGGGAGAAGTGGAAGCAGGCGTATTGCAAAAATCAATAGGAAGGAGCCCGGATACGGGCATGGGAAAAACAGCCTTCCCTGAAAAAGATTTTAATGAAATATATTGGCGGATAGATGTAAAAAACGAAAAAGGATGGGAAGGCGGGGGCGGCGATAAATTAACCCGCGCTACCGTAATTGCCAGCGAAAAATGGCAGCAGGGAATGATTGCACATATCTGGTCGGGTGGAAAAGAGCCGGGCAATAATTACCTGGTGATGGACCCGGCTACCGGAATTAGTGAAGACGGCAAACTGGTTAGTGAACATTATAACGATTTTTCAAAGCTGAGATGGTTGGGAAATAAGAGCGGAACGACTGATATTTTCAGCACTGCCAAAACAGGAGTTTGGAATTGTATTGTTGCGCACGTCAAATTAAATACGCCTGGAAAGTCTGATGGAATATTTGAGTTTTGGATCAACGACAAGTTGCAGGCGGGAAGTTACGATCTCAACTGGCACGCCGACTGGAATACAAAGGCAGGTAGCTATATGATTAATGCCGTATTTTTTGAAAACTATTGGAATAAAGGTTCGGTAAAAGACCAGGAAAGGTATTTTGATAATATCCTGATCTCCACCAAACCCATATCATGCCATTGTTCGGTTGAGGAAAAAGCCGGGTAGCACCTGGAAGGGATTGCTAATTGACAATTACTGCTTTTGGTATTAAGCGCCGAAAAAACAAATAGGTTATAACACACGGTGGAAAACGGAAATAAATAGCGGAGGGCGTGAGGTAAATGTAGTTAATACTTGCCGGCGCCAATGGTTTTATTGGTAAAACACTGAAATATATTGGTGAATTGACATTAAAGAGACAGCTATAAAAATAATTTTTTTGAAACGTGATTAACCATTTTTTATGCGCACATTCCCACGCATCATTGGCGTTGTAATTTTCTTCCTGGTCTCACATGTATCATTTTCGCAGATCAGCACCGGAACCCTGGTTGTACGCCCAAAAGAAATTGATGATGTATTGGTAAATCCTGGAATTGGCTTTACTACTTTCCAACGTTTTAATGGCGACACGCTCTCCACATTAAATAATAAATTCGGGTGGACTGAAGGGCATCCGATCGTGTACCAAGAGCCCCGGGGTGACTTGACCAACACAGAGTACCCCCAAACTTCTATTGCTTACTGGAGGGTATATTGGAAATACCTCGAACCTGAAAAAGGGAAATACCGTTGGGATCTTGTAGACCAGGCATTGACTTCAGCTGCGGAAAGAGGACAAACACTTATGCTGCGGGTGGTCCCTTATGGAAGTGGTGACAATGATGTGCCGGCATGGTACCGGAAAATGGTGGGAGAAAGCCAGGAATGGAAGTATAACAACCCGGTAAATAAATGGATGGTGGATGCGGAAGATCCACGTTACGCGGAACACTTTGGTGGGTTTATTAAAAAACTGGGGCAGCTATATGATGGACATCCGGTATTGGAAGCAGTTGACCTTTCCATTGTGGGTGCATGGGGAGAGGGGGCGGGGTCAGAATTGCTTACCCAAAAAACACGGGAAGCATTGGTGAATTCCTACACCGATAATTTCAAAATAACGCCCCTGATTCAATTATTGACCGATTCGAAAACCAATAGGTATGCCAATTCCAGGCGACCTGTAGGCTGGAGGGTAGATTGCATCGGCGACCTTGGATTTTGGGCTAAAGATCAGAATGGCTGGACCCACATGTATGATTACTACCCGCAATCAATTATCAATTTTGGCGTACAAAACAGCTGGAAAAAGGCGCCGGTTAGTGTTGAAATTTGTGGCACACTTTACTGGTGGAAAGATAGAGAAGGCTATACCAAAGAACAAGTGAAGTACATATTTGACCAAAGCCTCAAATGGCATATTTCTTCATTCAATGCAAAATCATCCCCGGTACCCGCAGAATGGAAACAACTGGTGGATGATTGGCTGAAAAAAATGGGCTATCGTTTTGTGCTCAGGAAATTTTCTTGTCCTGAAACGATAAAAAGAAATGACAAACTGCCATTCGAAACCTGGTGGGAAAATAAAGGGGTGGCTCCCTGTTATAAAAATTTCAGGCTTGCCATAAGACTCAAGAATGAAAAGGACAGTATCACTTTTCTAACAAATGCGGATATCCGCGAATGGCTTCCGGGCGATAACCTGTATGACAGCAGTCTTTCCATTCCTGCAAATTTTATTCCCGGTGAATATCATGTGCAGATAGCTATTATTGATCCTGTAAGCGGTAAACCCAGGATACAACTGGCTATTGAAGGGAAAGATGCAGAAGGGTGGTATGGACTTGGAAAGATAAAAGTAGAATAACAAATGAAGGAATTTATGAACAACCTCTGGTACGCTACAGCCATTCGACATCCGGTTTCCCCCACATTTATCCCAGCTATGCTTTTTGCATTGAATACGCTTCCCATAATCGGTGAGCTAAGACAGTTCAATACGAATCAAGAAATTGACATTCAATTATCGATCCTTATGGACAAACCTGTTGAGCCTTAAGAATTCGACAGGCAAATCTGTTTTGCCTGCCACTGCGAGATCAGCGAGTATCTCTCCCACTACGGAAGCAAATTTAAATCCATGCCCGCTAAACCCACAGGCAACAGTAATTTTATTGTCATATCCCGGCAAATAATCAATAATAAAATTTTCATCCCTTGTGTTTGTATATAAACAACTCTTCAACGTGAGTGCATTACCTGCCGCACCCGGAATATATTTTTCGAGAATGCTCCTCAATATTTCTTCTTCCTGCTGCTGTACATTTCTGTCAACACGATCAGGATCTACTTCTGCGCCGTGTTTATGCATTGCCAGTTTTAAACCGATAGGCCCACCGAAATCCTTCGCTGGAAGTATGGGAAAGCCATAAAACAAAGTTTCATCCTCATCACTCAAAAACCAACAGGGGAAATTACCCAGTGAAAAGTCATTCCAATTCCGGGGCTTCAGCCACCCCACAATTTGTTTGGTCACTTTTAAAGTAGCCGGGAGTGAAGGAATGATCTTCTGTGTCCATGCACCCGCTGTAATCACGAGATGATCAGCATGAAATATATTCCTGGTGGTGGTTACGCTGATAGTTGTGCCTTCTTTTTTCCACCCGGTCACCTGCTCTCTTGCCCTGATATCAGCATTATGCCTGACAGCGTCGGACAGGTATAATGCAATTACTTTTTCGGGGGTAACAAAACCTGCATCGGGTTCAAATAAAACCTGGTAATCCATTGGGCAATTAAACATTGGATAACGAGACATCAATTCTGCAGGGCTCAATACTTCCAGCGGAATGTTATACTGGTGCGCCGATTTTTTTGTGCCCTTTACCAGCGCTGCACCAGGATTTCCAAAATAAACAAGCCCCGTCTTGTGGTATACCTGTGAAGAGGTCGTTTCTTCCAGTTCGCGCCAATTGTGATATGCTCTTTCCAGTAACGGAACGTAGTCGCTATGCTCAAAATAGGCTTTTCGGATGATGCGGCTCTGCCCGGCATGCGAGCCTAGTTCATGGGGAATATCGAACTGTTCGAGACCCAATATTTTATAGCCGCGCCTGGCAAGATACCAGGATGCAGCTGCTCCCATTGAGCCTGCCCCTATCACAATTACGTCATAATTATTCGAATGCATCTCCATTGTATTTACTTCAACTTTATGGTCCAATCCCGTAGCAGCGATTTCACGATTATTTTATTAAGTTCAGTACGCCCGTTGCCAAAATATTTTTTAAAAAAAACCTGCGGTGTTATTGTTTTCAATAGTCCTTGTCTGTATTCATTTTTCATCACAACAACTTCTAAGGGCGTGGCCCATAACGCGGGAGTTCCTGCCCTGTTTCATAAGCACCGCAATCCGGTCCTTTACCCCTAAAATTGTTGTTGACATTTGGTATGAGCAAGGCGGCGTCTTCAACTTTTGATCCAGCTTTGGGTCTGAGGTCGGGGGCAGTATATATTGGAACAGGATCATACGGAAATTTTATTCCTGGAAATATTTCCTCCATCGTGATCCGCTCTATGCCATGTGGTTCAACCTCGGAAAAAGATCTGTCACCAATTTTTGCAATGTACGTCGTTCCGCTTACACCTACAGCATCATAGTCAAAATTACTATGCAAACCAGGCGCTTTAATATCTGCTGCATAAGGATTACCTGCCCCCCATCCACCCCAATTAACATTGCCTGAAGGACCCCCAATGGCCAGGTTATTCCTGAAAAGGGCGTAATCCATCGGAGACTTTGAGGTAAGACCAGTTCCTAATTTGATTACCGTATTGTGTAATACTACGTCGCCCTGGCTGAACCTTTGCAGTTTAAATGATGCATGAATTACATTGTACATCACATTTCTTATAAAATAATTGGGACCGCCCAGGCATGGTTGCGAGCTTAACCCAACAAAACAGTTCGTTAAACGATTGCGCATCACGCGGCAATTGGAAAAACAAAAATCTGCTTCAATACCATCATCGGTTGTTGAACTCACTTCATTATTGTAAATATCATTACACACCTGGTTAGCTGCATGCTGATCCTCCATAAGAGAAATACCATCCCTGAAATGGGTAACCCGGTTAAAACAAATCACATTACCGGCACCTGTTACCTGTATGCCTTCACCCTGGTTTAAGGAATCGGTATAGAGTGTTTCAACTGACCATACAGATTTACCGGTAATAATGTTATCGCTGATATAGCAATTAGTCGCACCCGGAAGATAGGCGACTATTCCATAGGATGCATCAATGACACAGCGACTGATCATGCAGTTGGAGGAACCGTTCAGGCAAATGCCAAAACCATTATGAACGGGATTTTTTACGGTCAGTCCTTCAACATACACCCATTGCTTATTCTGGATATCAATAAATTTAAACACGGCTGTGCCTTTTTTGCAGCGGTATACTACCGGCCTTTCGGCAGTACCACTAATGGTTTTAAGCGTATCATAGTTACCCGGACCCAGGTCAATGATCTTCGCCTTTTTATCAACAACCGGAACAGGCCTGGTACTGGCTTCCACTGTTTCTTCGGTGGATCCACCATCAGGGTCCTGCAGTGTCAGGCTGATTTGGTAAGTCGTGTTAGGCTTCAAATCAAAAATACTCCCTGAATGTTTGTTCGTCCATTTAATTTCCGGGTAACCTGGATTTTTTTCTAACAAAGGTCTTAATGTTTCATTTTCACCTGCAGGAACTCTCCTTAGCGCCATTCCTTCCTCCCAGCTTAATTTGCCTTTTTCGCGGAACCTTACGCTCACTATTCCATTCTCATTATCATCTCCCTGTATTTCCCATTGAACTGCGAGATTAATGATCGTAGGATAGGGCATAGTAATACACCCGGGAATAGTTTCATTTTGCGCTACAACTTTCAAGGAGAAGAAAAAGGTGTTCGCAAAAAATACAAAACCAACATAACAGAAATATTTTAAAAGCTGACTCACAGAATTTTGCATAAGCACATACTTGTTTTTTTATAGGACTTATCAATTGATGTATTCGGCCCGAAAACCCGGATAGATCCGCAATGATACCGGTTCCTGGTATTTGTAGGTTTCGAATGGCAAAAACGGTAGGCTGTTTCGGTAAAAATCATTGCTCTATTAAAATCCGGTGTTCCGGGCCGGAAACTTCCCCGATGTTTACAGCTTGTATTATCATTTCATTTTTCTGCTTTTTCAATACTATTTCCATCACACTTGAGACATCTTTCCAGTTTTCATCAGGCGTTTCCCTCATCCTGTAAGTCTTTAAATTCGGCGTGTTTGAGGTGAGTTCAATCCGGGCCTTATTTCCTTCAATGGTAACTTTTGATGCGATAGTATTAGGCGTCCATTCAATGGCTTTGCGATCTGATACCAGGTTCATGTATGCCGAGTTATATGCCCAATGCGGTTTGCCATCCCATATCCACCTGTGATTTGTGAAATATGCATCCTTGTACATGATCAGCTGCGCACTATCATTTGGCCACGCGGTATACCTGGTATTGTACATGTCCCATTCAAGCCATGTATATGTTCGGGCGAATTCTTCCTTATTCATGTTATATCCGGTATCAGCATCCACCGGTGTCCTCCCCGGTCCTGTTACTCTAATTATGTCGGCAGCCCTATTCTTCAAATACTCTTCACGCACTTCAAGAGCCGATAGAGGAATGCCATTTTTTTCGAAATGACTGTTATACTTGGCATCGGATAAAAACCATTTATGATAGCTGTTCAACCATATTTCATTAATGCCATGATGACCATCCTGACCATCCTGCCCACCGGGACCTGCGCCAACGCACCTCGTAATATAGCCGTATGCGTTCATTGTTGCATTTTGAACAACCATAAAATGCCCGCAATGATATCCACTGCCCTTTAATGCATGATCCAGTATGCTTTCGCAGGAACCGTCACCGGGGTGAGGACCAGGATCATTAATTTGTATATGCTTTCTTATCCAATCCCTTAACAACAAAATTCTTTTCAGTTCAACTGTTTCGCCACGAAAGATGGTATCCAATTGGTATTTTTCCTTCAATATTTTGAATTTTGGAGAAGTTAAGTCTTCATATCCAACAAAGGCAATATTGGGAGCAAATGCCGGGTTATCTACCTTTACAATATGATATGGTTTTTGTGAATCACAACCTGAAACCAATATTGCTGCAATAGCCAATAAAATGAATCTGTTCATAATTTTTTAGTTGTTGGATGAATAGTCAGCATATTATCTCTCAATAATTATTCTATGTTCAGGACCGGTAACACCGGCAAGATTCATTGTACGGAATACGGTTTCGTTTCTGTCTTTTTTCAATTCTATTTTCAAAGTATTCGAAATATTTTCCCAGGTACCACCAGGCAACTCTTTCATCTGGTAGAATTGCAGATTGGGTGTATTTGAATTGAGTTCAATCCTTGCCTCATTTCCTTTTATAGTAACTTTCGATGCTATCGTATTCGGCGTCCATTCTATTGATTTGCGATCCTGCACCCTGCTCATGTACCCCGCTTTATACGCCCAATGAGGCTTACCATCCCACAACCAGGTGTGTTTTTTGAAATAGTCATCTTCATACACTATCATAGAATCGGTAATGGTTTCAGGCGCGTTACTGTACCTGTCTCCGTATTTACCCCAACTT
>DASUFG010000354.1:0-2146 GCA_036274715.1 Agriterribacter sp. | reverse complement strand
TGGGCTTACATGATACAATGACCGAAAAGAAAAGCGGTGCGGGTGCTGATGTTCCTTCACTTTTTTTGCGGTGGAACTTTACAATGAGTGGCGGTATTATACTAAAGATCTTGGAATAAACCAGGCTGTGTTGAGCACATATCAAAATCAGCTGACGGTATATTAAAAGGTTAGATATACTTATAACATGTACCTCATTTTCGTCCCCGGCCTTTTCTAAATAATTTGAGCTCTCCGGTATTTCTTTCCACCCTCCTGGCTACAAGGTCCTGGCATCTCCAAAATCTGCCGCAGGATCGCATACGGTTGAGGAAAAGTAATAAAAAACAATCGGTCGATAGTGTGAAAGGCTTTGTTTCATACCACGCATTTACAGATCGCCACAGCTATGCCCTAAGGTAGGTGTCACCACCAATGCACTCCCCACAAACTTTTCGATGGGTGGAAAACCACGAATAGTAAAAAGAGTTATCAAATATTAAATTCGGCTGAAAAACGGATCGTATCTGTGATAAATGATGGTAATCGTACTCTTAGTTTGCAGAAACTTTCTACTTTTATCAAGTCCAATCTGAATATTCCTCTGACCTACCCTTAGACCCATTATCTACAAAAACTATTTCAACTAATTGTTCCTTAACTACTGGAAACAAGTTTTGCAACTTTGATATCCGGTAAAAAATCAGTTCGCGATGTTATCTAAAAAAATTTCACAAGCAATAAACTTTGTTTCTATGGATACAAATAAAGCCACTCAATCTTTTGAACTGGAGATCGCAAAAGAATTAAAAAAGCGGGTAAAGAATATCGTTTGGGATTCTACCTTAGCTCACCTCGTATTGTGGGTATCAATTATCACAAGTTTTGCCTCATCCATTATGGTCGCTTCGGGACAACAAATTTTTGCGAATAATATCTGGCTCGCGATAATAGCAGGTATTCCCGGGTTAGCGGTGCTGTTAGAAAAAACCTTTGATTTTTCCAGGAGGTCAGCATCAGGTATTATGTACAAAATAGCTTTACAGGAATTGAAAAACGACTATGATTTTGGAAAGATTGATGCCTACAAGGCTGCCCAAAGGCTGCAGGAAATAACCCGGAGGCACGAATCTTCATTTTTACGAATAGGATTTTTACCCGCCGAGCGGAATAGTTTCACGCCAGAGCCGCACGTTACTGACAATGCCATGCATAGAGAAACCAAAAAGGAACAACCGGAAACAAACTCCCTGGTAGAAAAAAGTCATGCCGTTAATGGGGTGCTCAGCAACGGTAATGGTGTGAGATAGCTTCATAAACAATGTGCTGAATGTACTGCCTGGTGTGTATGGGCAGCACGCGTGCCTTACAGTTGCTTGGGCGCTGAGCAGGTTCCCCGCCTGTGAGCAAAGGAGCATTGATTGCATGTGATGGGATTCGGAATGGAACCGAACGCGCGGACATACGTAAAACGTGAAGAGAGAATTAAAATCATTTCGTTCTCTGCAGCGTTTCAACTCCAAGCCTGGTGCGTAAGCTGGACTATGCGGCAGTGCGGGAAAAAACGATAAAGATGATCAATGTCCCTGGCGCCTGGCTGCAGCCACGCATGGTGAATTAGCCGACCGACGTATGCATCACTTATTTTACAAGTCGAAAGTATTGACGTTGATAATATGGTATTGCCTATTACATCTTAAACCCGCCTAAGCCGGGAAGGCCTACCTATTTGCTTTGTTTCTACGCCGTGCCTCAACTCCAATCCAATTCTCTTCAATTCAATCGGATTTCGTTTTACATCCCGCCTCATTTTACCAGGAAATATCAAACTCCTTGCTGACTGCCACGATAGACTCCGTTTAACCTGGATAAACACAGATATAACCTGATAAAATTTTACCAGGTTCGCCCCATTTGGTTTTCCTAATTTTACTGTATTGAGAATCTTATAAAACGAGGTTGTTATGGAAATAACCAGGAATGGCACACAGCCATCGGGCAAAGGGCCGGAAGATTGGTTTACTGGTTCGGTGCGCATTGACCCATTGTTCCAGGCAAATGATGCAAGGCGGGCAGTTGCGGCGATCGTTACATTTGAGCCCGGCGCAAGAACTGCGTGGCATACGCATCCACTGGGTCAAACATTGATTGTTACTTCGGGGCGCGG
>DASUFG010000353.1:0-7790 GCA_036274715.1 Agriterribacter sp. | reverse complement strand
ATTAAGACATCCCCTTTCCCGGAACTGTATGCACCAAACTTTATTCTTGCATAAGTTTGGTTGCCGCCGACTATAAGATCTTTTTTACCATCTCCATTAACATCCAGCACATCAATATTATAAATGGGATACCATTGTGCCTGCATTGGTAAAAGATGTTTCTTAAATCCTGCTCCTGTATTCTCCAGCAAAATGGAGCTCATTTGTGAAGCGGTATAATGTGTTGCTGTTTTTAGTTTTTCGCCAAAAATAGTATGCATGTCTGCCTTTGCATATTCACTGTAGTATAGAAACCGCTTGTTGTAAGAAGGCATTTGCTGCATCAGGTCGTCCCTGCTGTATATTGGCCAGAGTTTGTGATCAATGTAATAGGCTATAACCGGTTCAACTGTTCCATTGTCATCAAAATCGCTCGAATACATTTCCATAGGTTCTTGTGCAGTTGTAATAAACTGATTATTTAAGCCCTGGTTTCCTGCAATAATATCAATATCCCCATCTCCATCAATATCATTTGCCACAATTGTATTAAACAACCCATGCATTCCATTATCATGAATGAATGAAGTGTCTTTTTCAAAATGGTTCGCTTTATTAATCCATATTTCTATACCCATCCAGTGCCCGGTGACAATCAAATCCGGTTTGCCGTCTTTATTAACATCGGCTGTTGCAGACGAGGTAAGTAACTGCGTTGTATCAAAATGTGGAAGCCACGATTCGTTTTGTTTAGAGAAATTGCCTTTACCATCATTTAAAAGCAGCTGCGACCCACTTGATTCTGGATATTTACCAGGTACACAAAAGCCACCGTTAAATATATCCGGGTAACTGTCATTATTATAATCGGCTATACTTATCGCGTTATCATTAATTAGGTCTTTTGGCAAAGCATTAGCAGCCCGGGCAAATAATCCTTTTCCGGTATTTAAATAAAGCCTGTTTTGCAGCAATGAATCATCAGGTTGAAATTCGTAGCCACCGCTTCCAACCAGCAAATCGTTCTTGCCGTCCCCGTTTGCATCAAAAATAGCGGCTGTAATATCTTCAAATGCAGCATCGCGGCTTACTGATGGATCATTGTATTTGATGAACGTTCCTTTTTTCGTTTGAATAAAAAATACGGCTGGTTGACCTTTTGCGCCGCCAATAAATATATCCTCGAGGTGGTCACCATTAATATCACCTTTAGCCATAGCAGGACCTTGCCTGCTGAACCATTGTGGCAACAAGCTTTGTTGAGCATAATCGTTGTAAAAATTTTCGGTATGCTTGAATGGCAATGAATCTAAAAAGGTAAAAAGAGGATTTGCAGATGGCTGAATTAATTGCGTGGAGTCGGCCGAGGCATCTTTAATATCAACCACAAATGTTTTATTGAAACCTGGTGAATTGATTGAGGAGAAGAGTCCGTTAGACCAGACAACTTTTACCTGCTTCACCGAATCAGATGCCGGTATACCAAAATGAGGAATAAAATCAACGCTTGATTGAAAACCCCTTGATGGCATCATCTCCTGTACCTGTGAACCCGATGAAGTGACTAACGTTATTTTAGACCCAATGCCATCCCGGTTTAAACCATTTCCAACCAGTTTGATATTAAGGTATTTATTTTTACGATCTAATGTGTTCAGGTTATTTTGATACACGGAGGCCACTTCATTGCAGTTATTGGTTACAAGATCAAGGTCACCATCGTTATCAAGATCAGCATATGCAGCCCCGGCGGAGATACCTGGTTCATCCATACCCCAGGCAGTTGTTTGATCGGTGAATTTTACATTTCCCTCATTTTTGAAAATGTAATTCTTTATTTTTATTGTAGGGATCTTATCCATTCTGGTGCGCATCATCTCCTGCTGTTTCACAGGATCTCTTTCCATAATTATATCTACATTATATTTTAAATAATCCATGTCTGTGTAATCTTTTACATAGCCATTGCTTATAAACAGGTCTTTTTTGCCGTCATTATCAAAATCAGCCGCAAGTGGTGCCCAACTCCAGTCGGTGTTGCTTATTCCCGAATATTGGCCGACTTCATCAAAAGTTCCATCCCCACGATTTAACTGAAACATATTGCGGCTGTACTGACCGAAAAACCCGTTTTTGAAGAGGATTTGAAATTTATCAAAATTTTCAGATCCATTATGCATCTTTTGCAGGTAGTTCCCTTCAGGCAGCATGTCGAGGGTAATGATGTCCTGCAATCCATCATTATTAATATCTGCAGCATCATTGCCCATACTAAATAAACTGGTGTAGGAAAATAGTTCCCGGCTCATCTCCTTGAATTTTCCATCTTTTTGGTTAATGAAACAGTAATCGGCTTCATTAAAATCATTACTGATGTACAAATCCGGCCAACTATCATTGTTGAGGTCACTTACCGCAACACCTAATCCAAAGGAAAGTACGTTGGATGTGATGCCGGCTTCACCGGTAACATTTGAATAATGTCCATTGTCGTTCCTGTAAAGGTGCGTACCGAAGTTTGGATTTGTTTGCTGGCGAATGCCGGGTTTTTCCTGGGCACCCTGCATATATTCCTTAAGGCTATGATTGATTACCACTACATCCAGGTCATTGTCTTTGTCATAATCAAAGAATGCAGCATGGGTGCTGTAACCGTCATCGGCAATGCCATATTTTTCTGCCTGTTCGGTAAAAGTGTTATCGTGGTTATTAACGAATAAAAGATTTTTTCGCTTCGCGGGATTAGCGTCTGCACTACGACAAACATAAATATCCAGCCATCCATCAGCATTGATGTCTACCATGGTTGCACCTGTACACCATCCCTGTTTATCAGCAACCGTGCTTTTTGCCGTAATATCTTCAAATACAAAATCCCCTTTATTGAGGTAAAGCCTGTTTTTTACCATATTCCCTGTAAAAAATATATCGGTTAACCCATCATTGTTGATGTCGCCAACCGCAACGCCACCGCCGTTATAGAAATATGGATAATTCACTACGTTGAACTGCTCGTCTTCAATTAAAATATTTTTGAAGTTGATGTTAGATCTCGAATTTGAAACCTTGGTAAACAATTTATTATCCTGTTGGCGACATGCATTGATATGGCATAACGCAGTCACTAACATTAACTGGAGAAGAATTGAAAAATATTTTTTTGAAGAATTCAGACAGAACATGCGAATGAGTTTTAGGCGGCTTTCAATAAAAAGGTACTTAATAATCCTGTAAGAAAGCTAAAGGCATGGAACAATATTGGATAAGCTAATTTGACTATCTATGATCCCGCATTTGATTGCCCAATGTCGATGTCGCCATTTCAGGATCAAGTAAGATAGTATACGAAGTGGTACCGAACGGACTATCAATTAAGGAAAAAGGTCACCTCAATTTAGAGATGACCCTTTTTATCCTTCTAAAAATAAATTAGGGATTCCACCAAAGCTTCGTGCTGGTTTTATCCGGTCCACCAAGAAGTTCTACTCCGGATTGATACCCGGCTGCATTTACAGTGATTTCGTCGGGCGGGAAGATTAAGCGCTTAACACTTCCTGCTTCGGTAGACGCATCAGGGTTATCGTTATTGATCCGTGGATACAGTTTTGGATACCCTGTACGCCTGAACTCAGCCCAGGCCTCACCACTCATGGAGGGGTATAAACAAAGCCATTTTTGGGTGCCAATTTGTTCACGTTGAATGTCTGCCGATGCCCCAAATGCTACAGGAATATTTGACAGAGCAGGAGCGGCATATGGAGCTGGACCTGCAAATGCCTGGGGAGTATTATTGCTTGTAATGTAAGCAGCCGCACTACCTGCTACTCCCCACTGCGCCATAGATGCTTTGATGCCGTTTTCGTAACAATCTTTGGCTGTATAGGAACCTACATTCCATCCATTTACAGCAGCTTCGGCCATATTGAACCAGGTTTCTGCGGCAGTATACAAAGTATGCGGTTCGGTGCCATCTGCGGCATTTTGAAACCGGGGTACCACGTTGCTGTTATTGTCGTTGGCATTGAAGGGTTCAGACATTTGCAGGATACTTAAGCCATTACGTATTCCTTTAAATTGCCCGGTATTTTTCGCCGGAGCCCAATACATTGGAACCCTCGGATCCTGGTATCCCTTCATAATACTTTCCATCGACGCACTCATTCTAAATTCGCCCCATTCCGAAATTACGCCCAAAGGGTTTAAGTAATTGGGTGGGGTAGGCCTCATGTTGGCATTATCTTCGCTTAGTAACAACAATCCTCCGGCAGCCGCAATTGCCGCCTCAGCCTGTGTTTTCGCGACATCAGGTATTTTTTTAGACACGCGTATTGCTGCTCTTAACCGTAAACTGTTGCCGAGCTTCAGCCATTTTGCCAAATCACCATCGTATATTACATCCCCGGTTGCAAATGCAGTTTTATCCAGGTTTTGACTGAGTACCGTGGTTGCTTCCGTTAGTATTTTGAAAAAATCTGTATAAATGGCCTCCTGGCTGTCGTAAAATATCGCGTCCTGCCCGCTCCCAACCTCGCTATAAGGAATTGGTCCAAAGGCATCCGTCATCGGCATATTGATATACACCTTCCATATTTTTGCAACCGCTTCCCTTAGCGGGTCCGGAACTGGGGAATCCGGTCCTGTTTGCTTCAGGATTTCAGCCAGTGTAGTAGCTCCCTGCAGAAATGCGTTCCATCCGCCATTGATCCAGCGACCTACCATTTCGTTACGATCGCTGGGGAATGCCGCCTGGGTGCAGGAAAAGAACTGCGCCTGTTCGTCCGAAGCAAGAGACACGAGTAACTGGTAACCGCCAGCCCATTGGTCGGTGTTGGTGATACCGGCATACTCCGCAGTACTGAATAATTTGTCCAGTTGCTTTGGCGCCAGCACCTCAATTTTTGTTTTATCGGTATTGATCTCTTCAAATTTTTCCGTGCACGACGACAGCGATGCGGCCATGCCGAAGATTGCCAGAAGAGTGATACCCGTGTTATTTGTTTTCATATTCTCAAATCATTTTATGAATTAGAAATTCAGGTTTAAGTTCAATCCGTAGCTGCTCGTAAACGGCAGACAAAAAGACTCCGTTCCAATCAACCCACTGTCTGTTGATACCACCAATTCCGGATCAAAGGATTTTGCCGAATTTTTGAAAAAGAACAGGTTGCGGCCCGTCAACGAGATGGTGGCACCTTTAATAAAAGTAGTTGAAATTGTTTTTTGTGGGATGGTGTAGCTAAATACCAGTTCCCTAAGCCTGATATTGGAAGCATCGTAAGTGAACGCTTCACCAGCAGGAGTATTTCTTCCACCCACTTTCGACCAGTACGCTTCGGCGGTAATGGTAGTAGTATTCTTAGATCCATCGGCCTTGATGCCATCCACTATAAACCCGTCCCTTCCTTTGAGTGTTTCCGCGGCCATGCCATCACCATATATGTTGGCATCGGTGAAGGAAGATATTTTTCCACCCATCCTGGCAGAAATCAGGAAGCTCAATGAAAAATTTTTATAGATAAACTGGTTGCCTAAACCGCCGATCCAATCAGGACGGCTGTTTCCGATATACACCGTTTGTCCCGCGGTAATCAGCGGTATCCCGTTGTCTCCTACTATGATTTGGCCCGTAGCTGAATCCCTCTCAAACCCCCTGCTGTACATTTCGCCAAAAGGTTTGCCTTCCACCACCTTGGTTTGGTTCATAAAACCATCTGTTCCTAAGGGGTATTCAGGCGAATTGGGTGCAATGGAAATCACCTTGTTGTCGTTTTTCGCGTAGTTCACATAAAAACTCCAGGTAAAATCATCGGTTTTTATCGGCACTACATTAAGGGTGATTTCAATACCGGTATTCTGCACATTTCCGGCATTAATAAACTTGCTCGAATAGCCTGAAGCCGGTGGGGTCTGTACCTGGATGAGCTGGTTTTTTGAATTTGTTTTATAGTAAGTAAAACCGGCGCTGATCCTGTTGTTCAGGAAACCAAGATCGATACCATACTCCTGGGAAGTGGTAATTTCCGGTTTGAGGGTATCAACCGGGTTGGTTTGGCTTTTGGAAATACCGCCACCAGGGGTGATAGAATAGTATTCTTTGGTTTGATAAGGAGGAGCATCGTTACCCGTTTGCGCAAGTGACCCCCTCACTTTAAGTAAACTAATTAGCTCCGGCAGCTGAACCATATCAGAGATGATGGCTGTAAGTCCGGCAGATCCATAGAAATATGACCAATCCGTCTTTGGCAGAGTAGACGACCAATCATTTCGTCCTGTAAGACTAAGTATAAGAAATTTTCTGAACCCGATATCTGCACCGGCATACAGAGAGTTCTTTTGATACTGAGAATATCCTTCCGTAGAAGCAAGTTTACCGGATTGTGCATTATTGAGCGTGAATACATTTTCGTTTACCAGGGCACTCGCTGTAGAGTTTAAAGAGTTACTTTGAATACTCTTCATATTGCCACCGCCAAGTGCGTTAATGCTGAAATCGCCGATTTCTGTATTATACATTAATAAGAAATCATTGTTAATTTCAGTGCTTGTGTTGGTATTCACATTAAAGTAACCATCTTCGGCTATAACATAAGTGTTTCTAAACCGGCGTTCCTGACTATTGTTGTTGTACCTGTTCACGCCGGAACGCAACATCAGACTGAGGTTCGGCAGGAATTTATACGTTAAAGAAGCCAATCCCTTAATATTGTTAGCCTTATAGTAGTTGGTACAATTATACTTTACCCAATATGGGTTTTCGCCACCATTTGAACCAGGGCGCCAATAATTTTGCGTTAATTCCCGTTCATCATTGTAAAACTGGTAATGATCGGCAATGTAGTCGATGCCAATGTTCGTGGGTAAACGAAGAATTTGCCGGTTAACGTTGCTGAAATCTTCCCCCGATTTAACATAGTTGTTTGCCTTTTGATCGAAGTAGGTCACTTTCGTGTCGAAGGAAAGTTTGTCGGTAATATTGCCACCAACCCTGAAATTGAAATTGTGGCGAAGGAATTTATTGTTGTCTACAATTCCGTTTCCATAAATATTGGTATAGGAGAAATAGGCCTGAACTTTTTCACCTCCCCCACTCACGGATACACCGTTGGTGAGCGTTACCCCCGTGGTATAAAAATCATCATAGTTACCGGGATGGGCTTTTAATACGGTGGTGGTATCATCGGCGGGATCGATGCTCCAATTCCTTACTGTTTGCCCGTTAATTTTTGGCCCCCATGCAATTTCAGCATTCGACAGGTACATCCCGCTGCTACCCTGGGCATATTCGTTCTGAAAATCCCGGAGATTTTTCACCGTTTCTGCCTGGACACTACTATTAATTGATACAGCAAGTGCTCTTCCAGCTACACCTTTTTTAGTTGTAACTATTATTGCGCCGTTTGCCGCATCACTTCCGTATAAAGCCGAAGCGGAAGAACCTTTCAGTACGTTCATGGAAGCGATATCGTCGGCATTGAGTGTGCCAAGATCGCCACCTACAATACCATCGATAATAATTAATGCCTCGCTGCTACCTGAAATTGACCTATCACCTCTTAGTACAACACGCACATTCGAGCCAACACCCTGCGAGGAGCGAATAACATCCAGGCCTGCTACTTTTCCCGACAACGAATTCGCGACGTTTGTTTCACGTGCCTTTGTCATGTCTTTGGTGTCTACAGTTTGAGTGGAGTAGTTGAGGCTTTTTTTACTCTTGGTTACGCCTAAGGCGGTTACTACCACTTCAGTCAGTTGCCTGGAATCGGAAGCCAATTCCACTGACACAAAGTTCATGGACGACGAAACCGCTA
>DASUFG010000352.1:0-3612 GCA_036274715.1 Agriterribacter sp. | reverse complement strand
TATAGTAATTTATATATGAATGGATATATTTTTCATTCGTTTTCATTCATGAAACGAATTATAAATTAAGATTCAAACCCAATGTATATATCCGTGGTGTCGGTCCTGCATTTTCTGGATCCCAAAAATTCCACTCTTGAGTATAAACCCCTGCATTCTTAATAGTAAAGAAAAATTTCAAATCCTGGGCACTGATCTTTTTTGCTAAATGCTGGGGAATAGTGTACGCTAATGCTATATTATCCACACGTATAAAGGACTTTTTACGGTAAACGCTATAAGTGGCCCCACCGTCGCTCGAAAACAGGCGGGCGTAATCGTTAATGGGATTCTCCTCTGTCCAGAAAGGAAACACATAGGAGTTTACACGATCTGGGAAAGCATTACTCCGGTTTTTTGCCTGGTTATATGCCGCTGTTTGTCCCCAGTAGGAATACAAAAGGAATGAGAAGCTGAAGTTCTGGAAAAATGTGAATTCATTCCTCAGCGTCCACCTGAAACGGGGATCGGTAAAGCCAAGAAACTCCCGATCATCGTCTGTGTATTTATAGTCTTTATTTGCGTCCTTAACTTTAAAGTCACCGGGGAAAACGCCGTACTTCCTGGCCTCATCGTAGTCCTTGGTTTGCCAGATGCCTTCTGCCTTTTGATCCCAAATAACATCCAAAGGTTGGCCAATAAACCATTTGTTGGCCTTGTCATCAGCTTCTTTTTGACCGATCACATTGCCATTGGCGTCCTTAACATCGGTCATCGCGCCGTACAGGTGCACCACTTCGTTGCGGTTTAAAGAAAAATTAAAAGAGGTGTTCCATGTGAAATTAGGGTTCTGGATATTTCTTGAATTCAGAGCTATCTCTATCCCTTTATTGTCAACCTGTCCGAGGTTGTCCCAGACAAAACTGAAGCCCAGAATGTCTGGCAAAGTGCGTTGCACCAAAAGATCATTGGTTTTACTTTTGTACACATCGATGCTACCGTCTAACCTGTTCTTCAGCACTGCAAAGTCTAACCCAAGGTTGAATGCAGTAGTCGTTTCCCACTTCAGCAACTTATTCGACATATTATTCACATATAATTGAGATACCTGGTCGATACTTCCATTGGGTAGCACATGGAGGTATTTACCAGTTTGTAAATCAGAAAGCGCAACATATCTCCCGATGTCCCTATTCCCGTTTAAGCCATAGCTTACCCTGAGTTTACCGTAGTTCAGCCAGTCCGCATTTTTCATAAAAGATTCATCACTGAATACCCAGCCAAAGGCGGCAGAAGGGAATGTTGCCCTGGGATTGCTTTGTCCGAAAGCGGAATAACCATCACGTCTTACCGTAAGGGTAAGCATGTACTTGCTCTTGTAGGAATAAAAAAGCCGACCCATTAACGCATCTGCTGTGCTCACCTCATCTCCTAATTGAGTGCCATCGCCTTCGTCGCTGTAAACGCATGAGTTACAAGCCACTACCCCTGTTGCAGCTCCCATATTATGGTAACTTAACACATCACTTGGCTGAAATCCGGTCCCTACCACTTTATTGCGCCAAACCTGGAACTTTTCGGCATTGGCCAAAAAGGTTAAATCCACATGATGGTCAGTCGCAATGTCTTTACTCCAGCTAAGCAGGTTATCTACCTGCCATTGGTAAATATTTCTGTTTTCCCTGGTGGCACGTCCTCCTAAACCTGACCATGCCTGCCATTGGGAGGATTCTCCATTAAAATAATTGTACCATTCAAAACGGGGCGTAAAGTTTACCTGGTATTTAATGTCGAAGGGCAGCGATATTTTTGCATACAAACTTGCATTTAACTCATAGTATTTTTTTAGCCTGTTGGTATAAGTGGGTACCCCAAATGGGTTGCTTCCACCGCTTGCCTCGTCATTAGGATTATAGCGCAAAAGAGTAGAGTCATCGTTGTAAAAAGATCCCCATGGTGAATTTGCTGTTATCAAGGTCCAGTCAACAGGAACAGAACTTTCATCACGGATACTGAATTGTGTATTCATGCCCACAGTAAGGAAATTGGTTACTTTGGCGTCGACATTCAACCGCGACCTTGCCACATTGTACTCATCTCCATTAATGGGGCCTTCATTGTCCATGTAGCCTAACGACCAATAATAGTTGATCCCTTCTTTTCTTCCCGAAAGGCTTACATTGTAATCCTGCCGGATGCCATTGCGGAACATCATATCGTACCAATCAATGGATTGCCCTTTCTGGTAATTAGCCACTTCAACCGGTTGCAGGTTTAATCTTTGCAACCAAACAACAACGGGGTCTGCGGTTGGACTTGAATTGTCGTATGCCAACCAGTCTGCCACAGAAACACCAGATGGCAGGGTGCGCGGATCATCGTATTGGTAAGGCTGTGCATTTACATTGGTGCTATACTTACCTTGCCTTCTCCACGTATTCAAAAATCCCTGTTCGTCATACACTTTTTCATTTACACTCATGGTAGCCAGCCCCACGCTGGAATTTACATTGATGGTTGGCTTGCCGGTTTTACCTTTTTTGGTGGTAATCTGTATTACACCACTGGCAGCTTTTGCACCATATACCGCGGCGGAACTGGCATCTTTTAATACATCTATTGTTTCAATATCATTGGGATTGATGTCGGCCAATGCACCATAATAAATAATCCCGTCCAATACAATCAAGGGGCTGGAACCGGCATTCAGCGTATTTTTACCCCTTACCTGGAGCGAGGCATCTCCTTTTGGGGAAGCGGTAAAGCCTACGTTCAAACCGGCCACATTTCCGCGTAAAATATCCTGGACGGACGCGGGATGCTCATTTTCTAAGCGGGTAGCCTTCACTGAGGCCACCGCACCGGTAAGATCCTTTTTCTTGGTAGAACCATAACCGATCACCACGATCTGGTCGAGCGAGGAGGTTTCGGTTTCAAGCCCAATGTTAATTTCCTTGAGCCCATTAACACTCACCGTTTGTGTTTTAAAACCTACAGACGAAATAATAAGAAAGGCCTTTGCAGGTACATTGGACAGCTTGAAACGTCCATTTTCGTCGGTAGTAGTACCGGTTTTAGTACCCTGCACGGTAACCGATACACCGGGAAGTCCGCCTGGCTGCTCGGCCGTGGTTACCCTTCCCTGTACTGTT
Organism: Agriterribacter sp.; assembly: GCA_036274715.1. Lineage (GTDB taxonomy): Bacteria > Bacteroidota > Bacteroidia > Chitinophagales > Chitinophagaceae > Agriterribacter. The sequence goes on along the minus strand of DASUFG010000352.1, from coordinate 481 downwards.
GAGTTTTGCGCAAATGCCATTTGCCATTGGCAAAGCAGGAACATGCCTAAAAGCATCGCAAAACTGTGAAGACATTTTTTCTTCATAAAAAGCAAGTTTTGTTGGTTAATGAATTGGTTTTGATTTTTGCTTGGTGTTTTAAAGGATTGGCTGTGTTTTTTTATTGACTGGATATTAAAAACCTATTGAATTTCCCCCGTCTACCGGCAGCACTACTCCTGTTACATAAGCCGCCGCTTCCGACGAAAAGTATACCGCTGCGTACGCCACATCATCCGGCCGGCCTAATTTGCCCATCGGGGTTCTTGATAACACTTTTTGCTTCCGTTCTTTATCGTTGTTTAATGCTTTTGACGACATTTCGGTTTCAATAAAACCAGGTGCGATGCAGTTGACCCGTATGCCCAGTGGAGAAAGTTCTACGGCAAGCCCTCTCGTCATACCTTCTACGGCCGATTTTGCCGCAGTGTATGCAATTACT
>DASUFG010000351.1:0-7314 GCA_036274715.1 Agriterribacter sp. | reverse complement strand
CCGATCGCCGGTTACAGTGGCGGCATGGTGTAAGCCATTTACTTTGGTACCATTTAATACAAAATTATGGTCGTACCCCTTACCGTTTTTCAATTGTTCATTATCCTCACCAATTCTTGCGCCAATCGTGGTGGGCCGGGTAAAATCAAAGGGTGTACCGGCTACAGGTGCCAACTGCCCTGTGGGTATTAACCCGGTATCTACAGGAGTGTACTTGTCTGCATAAATCTGCATCCGGTGATTCAATATCGTTCCGCTCCCCTCGCCATTTAAATTAAAGTAGGCATGGTTGGTTAAATTCACTACTGTTGTTTTATCGGTTGTAGCCTCATAGGTAATTTCTATACCATTATTTGCGGTTAATGCATAGGTCACTTTTACCTGCAGGTTACCCGGGAACCCTTCTTCCATATCGGCGGACACCCTGTTCAATTCAAGTGTTGAATCGTTTATTTTTTTGGCATCCCACACCACCGCCTGGAAACCCTTTTTGCCGCCATGCAGGGTATTCGCCCCATTGTTGGCCAAAAGTGTATAGGTAGTTCCATCAAGCGTAAACCTGGCCTTTCCGATACGGTTTCCATATCTCCCAACAAGGGCGCCAAAATAGCCATCATTCGGGCCCTGGTAGGATTGTAAATCCGGTAAACCAATATTTACATCTACCATATCACCATTTTTATCGGGCACCCGTAAGCTCACCATCCTGCCTCCATAATTGGTAATAGCGGCCTGCATTCCATTATGGTTTTCCAAAAAATAGAGGCTGGTTTGTTTACCATCGAAGGTAGCTTCAAAGGCGGATTTACTCAATAAACTGCCCTTACCCGTCACCGTTGAATCTTCGGGAACTTTATCGTTGGCGCCGGGTGCGCTGTTGTTGCAACTAACCACAACGTTTGTGGTTACAGCAAATAATAGCAATGCGTTAATTTTCATTGACATGATTTTTTTATGTTGGTAATACTATGCAAATAATAGGCCTGCCTTTTCAGTTTTTTGCGAAGTTATTTATTCTTTGCGTCTATCGCTACCGGAAGTCATGCGGCCATTTTTTACCGAAAAACCAGTGAACAATGCATCTTATCGATTCTAATACCTCCGTTGAACCCAAAACTTGTAAACCGGTTAGTTTTGGTTTTTTGTAACTTGCGGTCCTGATCCCATTTTTTTCCTTACCAAAAACAGGCAGGACTTTGAAGATATCACATTTACTTGGACAATACTTACTCCAGAATAAAAAAATGGAGCTGCAGGGCATTGGAGTATTTATATTGGATAGTTTTTACGACAACCCATTTGAAAACGAGAAGGGTAAGATCAAACTTCCCGAAAATGCTATCCAATTTATTTCTGATAAAAAAACGAAAGAAGGCGAAGGCATTGTTGATTTTATTGCTCAGCGTACAGGCAAAATAAAGCCATTAGCCGCGTCAGACCTCGAAGACTTTTTAAGCATCGGAAAACAACTATTAAATGTAAGTAAGCAATTTTACATTGAAGGCCTCGGAAAATTAATATTGAATGACAGTGGAGAGTATGATTTTATACAGGGAAATGAAGCAATAACGTTTACGAGTGCCGCTGAAGATCACGATTCAAAAAAACATAAGACAAAAAAAACCGATCCCGTTAATGATATTTCTTTTGAGGAAGAATTTTCGAAACAGGCTCAAAGACCAAAAAATATTCTGCGGAAAATATTAATATCATTTGCCTTAGTATTGGGATTAACCATCCTTGGATGGATTAGTTATTATTTTTTTCAACAATGGCAACTGGCAAAAAATAACAAAGCTGCCAAGCCCCAGAATGTGCAACCTGTTATTCCCGCATTACCTCAAACAGATTCCTCTTTGCAGGCAAAAGCGGATAGCCTCGCAGCCACACAAATCGCTGCTGCAGACAGCAACAACAAGTACAAAGTAATTATTGAAATTGCCAGGCAGCCCAGGGCCACCAACCGGTTTAAAGATTTACAAAAAATGGGATTCAATGTACAACTCAGTACGGAAGATTCCATCACGTTTAAGATATATACAGTGCTCAGCGGTCCATTGGCGGACACTACCCGCAGCAGGGATTCCATTAGCCGATTTTTCGGTAGAAAAGCGATGATTGAATTAAAATAGCTACATGAAGCGGGTTTCTTTTGCTTTTGGTTGCTTGTATGGGTTGGCTGCTGTGATTGATGTCTGTTTTACTGCAAATGGAAATGAAACGTTACGGTTTGTCAGCAAACCTTTACTGATGATTCTGCTTATGCTGATGTATGTATCGGAGTTGGGGCTTACCACCTCTTTTTCAAAATTATTATTGGGCGCTTTACTATTTTCCTGGTTTGGAGATATTCTTTTACTTTTCAATCATTTTTTCGTAGCGGGTTTAATTGCTTTCCTTGCAGCCCATATTTGTTATGGCATTTACATCCTTCGCATAAAAACCGGCACAAAGGGACTGCTCCAATTTCAACCCTTATTTGGCATTCCGGTTATCGCCTATTGGATGCTTTTCCTGTGGCTCATTTTATCCTTCCTGGATGCGCTTAAAATACCGGTCATTATTTATTCGTGTGTTATTTGCGCGGTTTGGATGTTGGCGCTTAACCTGTTCTGGAAAACAGATAAAAAAACAGCCGCATTGTTTTTCTTTGGTGCAGGGCAGTTTGTACTGTCCGATTCCCTGCTGGCCATTAACCGGTTTGTTTACCCCTTCGGCATACTCCCAGCTATAGTGATGATGACCTATTGCTCAGCCCAATTTCTGCTGGTGGCAGGCAGTATCAGGCATCTACGCTTATTTAAATAGATTATTGCTATATTTATAATAAATTCATTTACAAACAGATATCGCTGTTTGTTTAGAATTTATTGTATTCTTAACGCATTATTCCTCCACACATAGGCGGTTTTATTAGAAAAGCCTATACCTTTGTGTTGATTTTACACAATAACCGAGTGCACTCACGGTTTAGCGTGTTGAACAGACAACGATCCTGCACTATCCTATTTGATTGTTCCATATGAAGTATGCATTCCGCTGAAAATGTAAAGCACCATTTGGTACGGTATCAGCAACGTACATCATTAAAACAATCATGGTATGGAAACAGTTATTAACAACCTTTATTTCGACAAAGAGATGGTATCCGTTTTAGAAAAAGAAAAAGTAGACCTCGATATATTATACGTTTACCTGATGAACGGAAAAATTACGATGCAGGAATATTTATACCTGTGTGGCGTAAGATAAAAGCGATCGGTTCTACACCCACAACATCCAAAGAAAGCTTTGCCCGGGCAGAGCTTTCTTTTATTACAAATACTTCCATAAAATAAACTGCGCGGGCAAAGCAAACTAAGTGCACAACAGGCTTATTGCCGCGAACTGCCTATGTGGTGTTACAAAAAAGTGCCCGTTCGGTATTACACCTGCATATGCAATGCATAACCTCCGGAAGGTAAAGCCGTTACCCGGCAATACTTCATTATGCAATTCCAGATGTTTTCAGGGTAGCGCAGTTTTTTTTACGCCCTCAAACAAAGTCTTCCACGATAAGTGGAAAATAGACCTGTTGGTTACCCGGTCAAAATGCACATTGGCTATACGAGGTTTTTCTTTACGGGATGGGTTGTCGTTTTTGATGATCATATTTGCCCCCCAGCTTGCTAATTTTTTTTCCTGCAGGGCTTTTTTATCCTCTTCCTTTTTTAAAAGCGCAATTTTTAAATCATTATATAAAAATTTCACGGTGCCGTCCATTCCATAATCCTGCCCTTTAAAGTTGAAGCGGAGGTCGTTGATCCGCCCCTTCTCTGCCCGCACACCTCCTAATGGTTCTGTCAATGAATTGATCTCCGTGGCATCCATCGCCTTCAACTCACCCTTAATATCAAATCGCCCTTTGGGGTTAAACAGGTAAAATCTCCACAGCGTGTGAACAGGAGTTTTTTTTAAAAAAAGTGCATGTATGTCTGCTGTCATGACCGAAGCGGTAGCTGCTTTTATGTTGGTCACGTTATCGAATGTTGCATTAACCTGGTCAAACGTTACCTTACCTATTTTTTGTGTAACAGGTGAATGCTCTTTATACTCGATAAAAGTGTTTTTCAGGATCAGTTTTTTTATTTCTAAGGGAAGGGGAATTTGTACGAGTTTTTGATGGGGATAGGTACCTATTTTACTTCTTTTATCTTCGGGCAGGGTCATATCGCGGTAAATTTTTACGGATGCCTGCAATATGACGCTGTCGGCCATAATCCGCTCATTTAACAGCTGTGGGAAATTAATGGACTGAAGGCGGATATCCCTGAAATCAAGATCATAACGATCCGCCTGGATGCCAACTTTGGCGGTAAACTTTTCTTCGCCCAGGGTGGGGATTACCTTAAAGCTGCCCACTTTAATTTGTTCCTGGTCCGAATGCATTTCAACCTCTTCAATGCTATAATTATATAATTGATTGGCCGAAGTCCATTCCATCTTAGCACAGAAAACATCCAAATGTTTCGCAAACAACATCCGCGAGCTATCGAGGTTAGAAGTGCTATCAATAAGTACCTGCCTCAACTCCAGGTGCGCATCCAAAATCTCCAGCTTTTGTTTACCGCTTTGCATGACGCGGGTAATAATTTGGGCTCCTGTTATAAGCAGCGTATCCATTTTGATCATTTGCAGCTCACCAAGGATTTGCTTATATACTTCGTTGGGAGGAACGCGTTTTGAAGAGTCTTTTCCTTCCTGTGTATATAAAATTTCAATCACAGGATGGTCGACCCTCAACTTTCCCGCTACAATTTCCTTCGTGAGTAAAGCCTTCGGCGTTTGTACGCCTGTAATTTGAATAGACGGAATTTCAACCGTAAAAAGCATGGATGGCTCATCACCGGTTTCACGCAAAGCAAAGTACCGGCTGCTGTCATATGCTAACCTCAGATTTGATACCGATAAATTCCCGGCAACTTCATCCAACTCCATATTATCATAATCGATATGATAGAGCCGGTCCGTTTTCTCCTGCACATTGGTAGCGACCTGCCGGCGGATAAATTGTCGCTTTATGGCATTCCAGTAAAATATCCCCAGCGAAACTCCAACGACCATCACCAGCATAATAACGGCTCCAATAATCTTCCCTTTTGGAGTAGAAGTAACTTTCCTGATTTTAGTACGTAGTGTTTTCATGTTTCTACCGTTAACGCGAAAAAGTATTTTGAAAAAGCATTTTATTTAGTAAACGATAACCTTCCGCGATACCTAACCTCCTGCCTGATGTGGATGAGGCAGGTTGAAGATAACATTTGTACAACAACAGCCCGCCATGTGCGGTATAATCAAATTCATATCATGCAGATGAAATGAGCCGGCATACAATAGCTTTCTGCAGGATGCTACTCCACACCCCGCCGCAATAAAAAATTTTTTCTGCTGTAATATTATCATTACTTTCCCAGTATAACGAAGTTGCCTGTCAATCCCCTTGAAGGGCAACTTTTTTTTATTTAAACCCAACTTGTTGATCTTATGAGCCTTGCAACTTTATTAAGTGAATACCGCCTCCCCTCCGGGGTATGGGATGAAATGTGTGACGCAGGAAAGGTACGAAGCCACTACAATAAAATAGTGGCGGCGTTTGAACAACTGGGCGCAGCCAACCTGCAGCAAAAAGACAGGCTGGCGAGCGAACTTTTTATGAACCAGGGTATAACATTCACGGTATACAGCGACAATAAAGGAATTGAACGGATATTTCCGTTTGATATCATCCCCCGTGTGATTACCAGTAAGGAATGGGACACTGTGGGAAAAGGAATTCAGCAACGGCTCAAGGCATTGAATCTTTTCCTGAAGGATATCTACAGCGATCAACAAATCGTCAAAGATAATATTATCCCCTCGAATCTTATTGCTTCCTGCCCTCACTACCTGCACGAAGTGCATGGCATTAAGGTACCGCACGATATTTACGTGCACATTTCAGGAATAGACCTTATCCGTGGGGACAACGGTAAATTTTATATCCTGGAAGATAACCTGCGTACTCCATCGGGAGTAAGTTATATGCTCGAAAACAGGGAAGTGACCAAGAGAATCTTTCCCGACATGTTTGCTGCAGGTAACGTACGCGTTATTAATGACTATCCATTACTGCTTCACGGCATCTTACTGCAACTGGCTTCTACCCAAATATCAAACCCAACTGTGGTTTTGCTCACACCTGGCATGTATAATTCGGCTTATTACGAACATACCTACCTGGCAAAACAAATGGGCATTCCACTTGTGGAAGGACGGGACCTGGTGATAGATGATCACAAGGTTTACATGAAAACCACCAATGGATTACAGCAGGTACATGTTATCTACCGCAGAATTGATGATGAATATTTAGATCCGCTGGTTTTTGATCCCAACAGCGTTTTGGGTGTTCCTGGTTTGCTGGGGGCTTACAGAAAGGGCAATGTAGCGATCGTAAACGCACTGGGCAATGGTGTTGCAGACGATAAGGCAGTATACGCCTATGTGCCAGATATGATAAAATATTATTTGAATGAAGACCCGATACTCGAAAATGTACCCACGTATCAATTAAGTGACCCGGAAGCAAAGGAGTATGTGTTTGCCAATATTAAAAAAATGGTGATCAAGCGAACCAACCAGTCGGGCGGCTATGGCATGATCATGGGAAATTCAATAGCTGAAGAGGAATGGAGCAAGGCAAAGGTTGAAATAAACAAAGCCTCGCGCCACTTTATTGCTCAGCCCATTATTAAACTTTCAACGGTTCCCTGCTTTATTGATGGCAAATTTCAACCCCGGCATGTAGACTTCAGACCTTATGCCTTATACGGACCGGATGGCGTTCATATTGTGCCCGGAGGATTAACCCGCGTGGCTTTAAAAGAAGGATCGTTAATAGTGAATTCATCGCAGGGTGGGGGTAGCAAAGATACATGGGTGTTAGATCAGTAAACCGTTTCAACCTGCGTTGTATATATTTTGATAACCCATTTTTTATTTTTAATAACCCGATTACCGACTAAAAAACATGTATATATGCTGAGTAGGATTGCAGATTCGCTTTTTTGGCTGAGCCGTTATATGGAAAGGGCAGATGGATTGCTTCGAACCACTTCCACACATCATATACTTTCGCTGGACAATATTGGTTTGCCCAGTACTTCGTGGAGACCGGTACTGGAAGTGTTTACTACGTTAAGCACCGAAGAAATAAGCGCGCTCGAGCACGACAATAGCGGAAGTTTACATACGCTGCTCAGCGACGACAACAATTCCAATTCCCTGAAAGTAATC
>DASUFG010000350.1:0-8135 GCA_036274715.1 Agriterribacter sp. | reverse complement strand
CAAACTCTTTAACTGTTTCATCTACCGCATCATCCATTTGTTTGGCCAGGTCGGGAGAATTTGTGCGAATGGCTTCCACCAGTTTTGAAGGCCTGGGAATACTGCCAATGGGTTCGGTTGCTATTTTCATTTTTCCTGATTTTGGTTATTTGAAAAAATAAACTGTGAAAGCCCATCACCATCCTGTCTGCGATTGCCGTGCGACAATATAGCTTTGAATACCGTGTATTCAAAAGTAGCATAAATCCATTGGAAACCCTCTAAATGACTTTGAGCTACACCAAAAAATATTTCGATACCTATGATTCAGCAATACCATTTCCGGGTAAGAAACGATACAGTGAAGCCGGCACTTTGCTTCGATGTAGGTTCGGGGTGGATGCAGGATTTCAGAAGTGTTTCTCTACAATAAATCAATATTACTGATTGAATACTGACTGTTATTTTCTATTCCCTAAAAAAACAATTATATAATTTCTATTCAATTGATCACCTAAAAATTATTCATCATTAATGATAATAGTCTCTGTAAATCCACCCAAAAATGGCTCGAACATTGTTCCGGAAGACCAACCAAAAGATGAACAAATCAGCAAATGCCGGTTTGTCGATTTTTTAATTCATAATAAGGGATCATTCGGAAAGATGTTGCCAGACGATATCATACACATCGGTTGCTGAAACTTCCGTTTTACGCGAACCCGCCTCACTGATGATTACCGGGTGAAAAGATCGATCCGCAGTAATTGTTCCATGCGATCCTTTAACCAAATCCGCATTTAAAGGAATAACATCCATCACATACCTGAATCCAGCTTTCTTTCGTAATAATTTATACCCCGCCCTTGCTTTGGAAGTCATAAATAATTCAACAGGATCATAGCCCGGCTTTTTGTGGATATCTACCACGCGGGCATAATCGGGGGCTACAGCATCATCTAACCAAAAATAATAAGTGAACCAGCTGTTCTCGTCGGCCACCAATACAATATCCCCTGCCCTTTCGTGATCTAAATGGTAATTTTTTTGTGCTGCGCGGTCTAATACCAAAGCCACGCCAGGCAGCCCGGAAACCATATCTTTAACCCGGTTGGTTACCGCCGCATCATTGATGTAAATATGAGCCACCTGGTGATCGGATACCGCAAAAGCTTTTGAAGCCCCCGCGTCTAATAATTCCAGCCCTCTTTCTACCCTTATATCAAGCAACCCATTTTTTCGGAATAGCCTGTTGATATGAATAGGTTGGTTAACGGGGGTAATACCATACTCCGATAAAAGAATGATTTTAGCACCGGTGGCAGAATAATGATTGACCAGTTGTTCTACTACTTTGTCAATTTCATTTAAGTGTGTACTGATCTTGGAAAAATCGGGACCATATTTTTGTAAACAATAGTCGAGGTGTGGAAGGTAAACGAGCGTTAATGTGGGATCATATTTTTTATCTGTAAAAACGGTTGCGTCTGCGATCCATTGGGTGGAAGTAATGTCGGCGCCGGGGCCCCAGAATTTAAATAGCGGGAATTGTCCCAGTTCATTTTGCAGTTCATCTCTTAATGTTGCCGGATAAGAATAGCAATCCGGCATTTTGCGTCCATCGGCTAAATAATTTGGACGGGGTGTTACGGAATAGTCTGCGCTGGAATACATGTTATACCACCAAAACATAGTAGATGTGGTAAAAGAAGGATCAATTCTTTTTGCTTTATCCCAGATCTTTTCGCCCTGCACCAACTTATTGGATTGTTTCCAGAATTTCACTTCACAATCTGTTCGGTCGTACCAGCCATTCCCTACAATGCCATGCTCATTGGGCCATTTGCCGGTTACATAGGTTGACTGAACGGATGTAGTTACAGCGGGCAACATAGGCGCAATGGTTTGCATGTTTTTGCTGGCTGTATAATTCTTCAAAAAAGGGGTATACTCTCCTATTAATGATGAGGATAATCCAACGATATTGATGACTGCCGTTTTGTGCATAAGCGAATGATGATTGGGTGTTAGGTATCAGGTGTTAGGTAGCGGTTGAAAATCCGAATCATTAAAATCCGAAACCTGTCTGCCGACAGGCAGGTTCGAAGCAAAGAACCGGACACAAAATGCGGTCGGCACCGAAGGTCAAACCGCAGATGAATAATGCCCAGGCAAAGAACCAAATTACAAATAACAAGAAACAAATAAAACCATATACAAAGCCCGAATATCAAATTCTGAAATCCGAACGAAGGACCAATGAACAAAAAACAAGAACCCAATAAAACAGAAAGCGCGAATATTAAATTTCGAAATTCGAGAAGTATTCAAATCCAATTCACCTTCCACTTTTCTCTTCTGTCCTTTCATCTCTCTCATCTTCCCCAAGCAAGTCTATCACCCACTGCATCTCCCTTATAATAGATTGGGTAATAGGAAGCCGTTTCTCATCAGGTAATACCTCCCATGTATAGGTTTCAATTTCTAAATGAGATGTAAACGGCTGTTCCTGGTGAATAGCAAGCACCTGTTCAATGTCTTTTTGGGTGGATTGTAAAACGCCGTATCCTTCTATAAACAAGGGGACATGAAAATGCGCACGCCATTCGATTGAGAAAGGGCTACCAGATTCTTTCAGTGCATCAGGCATGTCGGCATATCTTTTCAATTGCCCGTTCTTTTGCATAGCTACCACCTGGTGCAGGTAGGTAGGTTCATTAAACCGGGTAAACGCATCAATCACCGGCTTTCTTTTTTCAATATCTTCCGGCAGTTCTGCCTTTAGTGCCGCGCTGATCTGTATTTTTCCAGTTTTAATGCCTGCTTTTTTTATTTCCTGAATAATGGCTGCATGATCTTCATAACACACTGCAAAATGGCAAATATCGTAGCACAACTGAATATGCTCCTTGATATAGAAGGCAGCAATAACATCACTGCAACCAAAAAGTTTTGCCAACTGTCTTGTACCGAGGGGAAGCAAATAGCTGGTATACCAATCCAGGAATTCCTTTCCGTCGCCCAGCAACCCGTCCGGTTCGGGTTCAATATCGATATGAATGTTCTTCCCTGTTGATTGCTTAATCTGCACCAACTGGTCAACCACCTCCAACAGGTGCATGGTTGCCTTGTTAAAAATATAAGGCAGGTTGGTATCTTCATGCCAAAACCTGTAGGTTAAAGGGGAGGTAGAAATTCCACCCTCCATTCCTTCCGGCAATAATTCGGTTAATATATGCGCCAGCCGTATGGTGTAAGAAACCCGTTCAGTAGTGGTCCAATCCGGGGCATGCACCTTATCTTTTACGACCAAATTGTGGAAGCCTCCGTAAGGAAATCCGTTCATGGTAAACACATAGCAATCATTGTCTTTCAGCCATTGCTTAAAGATGGTGAGATTATTTTCTTTGATTAATTCCAGGCTTGCTTCATTAGATAAGCGGAGCCCGATGCCAAAAGGCCGGGCGGGTGATACTTCGCTTTTTATTAGCGGAATATTCTCCTGTAATTTTTTGAAATGATCGTCCCAACTCTCGCCCGCATGTATATTACTGCAATACGTAAGATGCCCGTGTACTGTTTGCATGATATTGTTTTTAAATTCCTTTCAACCACTGACTGGCCTTATGTAACAAATCGGTGTTTAATTCATGTACTTCTTCTCCTTGCCCAATGGCATCCAATAACATGATGGTTAATTGTCCGCCCAGGTGTTCCCGGAATTCGTTTAATCCTTTTAACACAGGACTTTGTTCATTATGAATATCCATTAAAGGGTGAGTAAGCGAAAATCCGAGCACTTTCAAAACATCCATGATCCGCCTGGTGTCAATCTCTGTAAGTTTTCCCGAAACAAAGGAATAAGCACAATCCAGCGCTATCCCCATCGCCACAGCTTCGCCATGACGAATAGAGAAGTTAGAAAGTTGCTCCACTTTATGGGCGCTCCAATGGCCAAAATCCAGGGGGCGTGAAGAACCCATTTCAAAAGGGTCACCACCTGAAATATGTTCAAGGTGCAATGCCGCACATGTTTTGATCAGGTATTGCATGGCCTCCATATCTCTCCACGCCAGTGCCTTTGCATTTGTTTCTAACCATTCAAAGAAAGCTTTGTCCTTAATCAATGCCACTTTCACCGCTTCAGACATCCCCGAAAGCCAATCACCATCGCTTAAAGTAGTCAAAAAAAAAGCATCATTAATGACTGCCACCGGTGGGGCAAATGTTCCCAGGAAATTTTTTTTACCCAAATAGTTAATGCCATTTTTCACCCCCACCCCTGAATCGTTTTGTGAAAGAACGGTAGTGGGTACACGGATATGCCGGATGCCCCGATGCGACACGGCGGCCGCGTATCCTACCAGGTCGAGCACTGCGCCTCCGCCAATGGCAACAATATAAGAATGGCGGTCGATGCCATAGTGATCAACCGCATGTACAATTTGATAAAATAAGGCTTCGGTATTTTTGGATTGCTCTCCGCCAGGAATAACCAGGATATCTTTTATAAGATTGAAAGCCGTTTCGTTCTCAAAATAGCGCTTTATTTGTTCCTGCAGGTTGGGATGATGTTCCGTAACCCCGGCATCAATTACAAAGAATATCTTTTTGGGTGTATCCGTTTTCCCGGAATATAAAAAATCCCTGAAGAGTGGGTTTTCGCCTGCAAATAAATGATTCGTAAAAAAAACTTTATACTCAAATCGTACGCTGAATGTTTGCTGTAAATACTCCATTAGGTTGTTTGCTAAAATAGTACGGGAACCGGGTAACCAAAATTATTAAAGAGCGTAAAAATAAGCGATTGGCAAAACATTGCCATCAGGTAACTGCAAATAGTTTAGCCAATAACAAGGAAACCGGCAGCAGCGATAAGATGACTATTGCAAAATAAGGCATACCAAAGGCGGCCGCCCATGCCGCATTCATAACAATTAAAGATATTACGCCAGCTTTTACAGCCTTACCGATAAGCGGACCTATAGGGTTTCGGATCGCTTTTTGCAATGGCGGAAAAATCAACACTCCTAGTAATAGCAAAAAAAGCAGGGTGTATAATACATTGTCATGTACCCATGCGAGCGTTAAAATGCTTGCAATGACCACCGTATACAACGCTGCTGCAGCGTACAAAGTTCTTCTTTCACTACCGTGTACCTCGCCGCGGCTCACCATGGTAATAGCCGCGATATACACTACCGGCACGATACTAAGATACCAATGCTGGCTTAAAACAGGTGGAACAATGCTCATGCCCAATAATAAATTAAGTCCCCTGCAAACGCCCATATTCAACGGGCCTAAAACAGCATGGTGTTTTGCCCATTTGTCGTACACCAACGCCGCCAGCGCTATAGCAACAGCTATTATTGCTGTCACGGAAGTCCAACTTTCAAAATGCACTCTGCCCGCTGCGAAAACACCAGTCAATAATAGAAAAGTGCCCCAAACTGTCGCTCCGGCTTTTGAGATTAGTCCGCTGGGAATGGGTCTTTCCGGACGTTCCGTTTGATCCAGTTCTGCATCAAACACATCGTTGAAAACCACACCCCCACCGTATAAGCCAGCGGTTGCTATGATTAACCACACTATGGGTTGGATTTGATAGCTTTCCTGGATGGTAAAATAGCCTGCAATGGCAATTCCCGCAAGGATATCAGAAATTGCCGTAATAACATTTGCCAACCGCATTAAGCGCAATGCACCCATTAACCTGGCTCCAATCATCATTGTTATTTGATAATGATTGAATTTTTATCAATCCGGGGTTGCTGCCCACCGCGAAGGACGGTATTGCCGCTAAATTTTAAACTTTGATCGATATCCTTTACGGCAGTAAAATCGCTTTCGTTAATCTGGCCGCTTTGCCCAAATGCGGTAATTGCATTTTGATAGGTAACCAGGCGAATGGCATCCTCACTGATACCCATCTGCTTCATCAGGGCTGCAGTTTTGGGAACGGCTAATGGATCGCTGATGCCCCAATCGGCCGCCGAATTCACCATAATCCGGTCTGTTCCATACTCCTTCACAATATCAACCATGCGTTCATTGCCCATTTTAGTAAAAGGATAGATCGTAAAAGCTGCCCAGAAGCCCCGGTCAAGCACCTCTTTCACCGTTTCTTCGTTGTTGTGGTCTACAATAACCATTGCCGGATCCAACCCCTGCTCAAGAGCAATATCCATACTGCGGGTAGTGCCTCTTTTTTTATCGCGGTGTGGAGTGTGAATCTGCACCGGAAGTTTGGCTTCCTTGGCCAGGTTGAGTTGTAAACGATAATATTTTTCTTCGGCGGTTGTTTGATCATCAAAACCAATTTCCCCCACTCCTACTACGCCTTCCTTATAAATAAATAATGGCAATATTTCCATCACTTCCTCCGCCAGCGCTTCATTATTAGCTTCCCGCGAGTTTAAACCGATCGTGCAATAATGCTTTATGCCAAACTGCGACGACCGGAACCTCTCCCAGCCAATCAAACTGCTATAGTAATCGCGAAAAGTATCAATACCTGTTCGCGGTTGCCCCAACCAAAAGGCAGGTTCAATAATCGCCACCACACCTGCGTCTGCCATCGCCTGGTAATCGTCGGTGGTACGCGACGTCATGTGCACATGCGGGTCGAAAAACTGCATGCCTTTAATTTGTTCAAGGTATGATGTATCCCTTATGCCAGGTTGTAGGTCCTTTTCGGTAACGTTATGACTGCAACACATAATTTTTCATTTTATTTGCCAGTATATCCCAGGTGAGTTCACCCGATTCAATGGCGGCTTTAATACCTGGAGTTGTATTTAGTAATACTCTAGCGGGAGGATAACTGCTGTCGGAGCAAACCAAGGCAGCTGCTTCTTTATCCAGCTCATTTTCCGAGCCTGCTAATTTTTTAATATCGGGGAATAGATTTTCATCCACGAATTTGCCTGTGCAACGCCATATCTGTTGGTTTACTGTACGGTGTGCAGCCCATCGCTCATGCGCATAGTCGGATAACACCGCTGCCAGGTCAGGATTTGAACGTTCATCCAGTCCAATGATCTGTTCCACCGGCTTTTCAGTGAAAAAAGCTTTTAACACCAACTGGTTCCACGCCGGCTCCTTTAAATAAGCTGCGGGATAAGGATTGTTGCACATAATGGCTTCAAGCACGTCACCAATATTGCTGCGGATACCCTCTGCACATTGTTTGATCCAATGTTCAGGATAGGCAAGAACAGGCAGGGCCGAATACAATGCGACCAGTTCATTCATCTCCGCAGCTAAAAATAAATTTTCGATTGACCGGGTATAGCGTGCTTTATCGGAGCTATCGGCGTTCATTAACAACCAAACCCTGCACAAACGGTCTACGGACCATTGTTGAATCTTTAAACCCGCACCGGCAACCTGGATTGCTTTATCCTGCTCACCAGTTAACTGAATGGTTGATTTCCCCGTTTTACGGGGAATGGAGACAAATGCAGTATTAAACTGCGAAGTGCCTATACCCGCCGCAAGTTTGTCGTTCAGCCAATTCAAAATTTCAGGGTTTACATTTTGCTTTACAACTGCAGAAAAATATGAGTTTAACTGATCGGCCTGATAATGAGACATACAATTTCCTTTAACGGGCTACTTTATATTAATGCATTGAAAAGCGAAAATAAATACAATTAAATTTATATTGCCTTTCAAATTCTTAAATAACATATCAATTGCGCTTATTAAAATTTGAGCTATGCTTTTATCTGTTTTGAATATCATCTTTTTTATTGCATTTGTTGGGTTTGCATGGGTTAATTTAAACGACAAAGATTCGTGGCTTTGGGTGCCCATTTATATGGCCGCAGCTATTTTATGCGGCTTAGCCGCCTTTAAATATTATTATCCCCTTGTATATATGCCTGTTATAGGGTTTTATTTAGTATATGCGGTGATCCTTTTCTTTGTAAAAGATGGCGTGCTGGACTGGATAACCAAATACAAAGGAGAAAACATTGCGGCAACCATGCAGGCCACCAAACCCTATATTGAAAAAACGAGGGAATTCTTTGGGCTGCTTATTGTTACAGGCGCACTGCTCATTAACTTATACATTAGTTATTCATCGATTTAACAGCACGTTGCAATGATTACACATACCGTGGCTTTTACACTAAAATACCCAAAGG
>DASUFG010000349.1:0-7554 GCA_036274715.1 Agriterribacter sp. | reverse complement strand
AAAAGAGCCTTATCTTCCGTTGCAGCAGGGATTTGAAGAATACCTGGGATTGCCTTATTCCAACGATATGTGGCCGGTAAATTATGATGGTAAGCCCGTTACCGATACGTCCAGCGGAAAGTACCGATACCCGCAGTTACCCCTTATTGATGGGAATAAGAAAGTCAGGGAAATCAGAACGCTGGAAGACCAGGGTGAGTTAACGAGAATATACACCGAAAGGGCTAACCAATTCATCACTAAAAATGCGGCCCATCCATTCTTTTTATACTTCGCCCATTCGATGACGCACGTGCCAATAGCCGCTTCCCCAAAATTCAAAAATAAAAGCGGTGCAGGCTTGTTTGGAGATGTAATGGAAGAAGTAGACTGGTCGGTAGGTGAAATTATGCAAACGCTCGAAAAACAAAAAATCGCAGATAATACTTTAATCATATTCACAAGTGACAATGGACCCTGGCTCACTTTTGGCAATCATGCCGGAAATACCGGCGGACTTCGGGAAGGGAAAGGAACGGCCTGGGAGGGTGGGCAAAGGGAACCCTGCATCATGCGTTGGCCCGCTGTTATAACTCCCGGAACCATTTGTAATAATATTGCTTCTACTATTGATCTCTTACCCACGATAACCGAAATATGCGGCGCAAGGCAGCCGGTTAAAAAAATTGATGGTGTAAGTATCCTGACTTTGCTGCAAGGCAAGCCAGGCGCAAACCCCCGGGATGAACTGGCGTATTACTATGATGCAAACAGTTTAAAGGGAGTACGGAAAGGGCAATGGAAACTGGTGTTTCCCTGTATGTCGCAGACGTACAAAAAAACGGTGATGGGTGCCGATGGCTGGCCCGGAAAATATGCAAGCGACAGCGTTAAACTGGCGCTCTATGATCTTCGTACCGACCCCGGTGAAACAGTTGATGTGAAAGAACAGCACCCCGACATTGTTGCTCAAATAACTGCCATTGCAGACAAATACAGGAACGAACTGGGCGATGACCTAACGGGTAATAAAGGAACGGAAAGAAGGCCGGCAGCAATGGTGGATTTAGAAGTCGGTGTGAAGTAAGCACGTCATATAATTTATGGTTTAGCATTTCTTAAGGAAGCGAGATATAAGAACCGATCCCGTTGCATGCCATTGCAACCCTCAAACTCAAAACTATAGTGAAGATTTTAACCTGGAACTGCAACGGAGCATTGCGAAAAAAATTTGAATCGTTAATTCCTTTCAATGCTGATTTAATGGTGATACAGGAATGCGAAGATCCCAGGGAAACGAAAGACAAAAAATATAAGGAGTGGGCCGGGAATTTTTTGTGGATAGGGGATACTAAAAATAAAGGACTTGGAATTTTTGCTAACAATGAGACTTTACTGGAGAAAATCGATTGGACAAATTCTTATAAGGATCACACCGTTAAACATTGTTTACCATGCTTTGTGAATAACGATTTCGAGTTGCTGGCTGTTTGGACCCATCGCAATAATTCGCCAAACTTCGGTTACGTGGGACAATTTTGGAAGTACCTCCAAACAAACAAGAAATACTTTAGGAAAACAATAATAATAGGTGATTTTAACAGTAATGTTGTTTGGGATCAATGGGATAGATGGTGGAACCATTCGGACGTGGTAAATGAGTTGAAGGAATTGGGGATTGAAAGCCTCTATCATAAATATATGCAGGAAGAACAAGGTAAGGAGACCCAACCGACCTTCTATTTGCATCGAAATGCCGGGAAATCATATCATATCGACTACTGCTTTGCCTCTTCGCCGTTTTGTGAACGATTAGAAACTGTTAAGGTTGAAAAATTCGAAAACTGGAAGCATTTAAGCGATCATTTGCCATTGCTATTCAGCATTTCATATTGATTCACATAAAGAGTAGTTGAATTCAATTGCGTTTGCACGCGATTCACCAAAATGTAGTGATACAGGTCGCTCATTAACCGGCAAATCCAAATAGAATAACCCGGCATTTATTCATAACTTAACAAGTCCATACCAATACCATCGTGTAATGACAACCATTCAAAATATTATTGCAGAGTTGGAAACTGCTGTGCATCCTGTTGCCAGGGCAATACATAAGGGCGAAGGATTTAAAGCATTGGCTATAGGATTTAAAAAAGGAATGGTATTGAAAGACCACAAGGCCCACGTCACCTCTAAATTAACCGTATTAAGCGGCGCTGTGATTTATAAAGAAGCTGGGCAGCAAACGGTATTGGATCAATATGATGAAATTGACATTCCCGTGCAGGTAACCCATTCCGTTGAAGCGAAAGAGGACAGTTTATGTTTATTAACGCAAGGATAAAATAAAAAAAATGCATCACGAAACGCACTACGCAACCGTGTCTGAAGCCATTAATAAACTTCGGGCTGAAGGGTTCACAACCGACTTCAATCTTGAAGAAAATTGTATCATATGTAATGATGAAAAATTTAACGTGGAAGATTTAGAAATCGTGGACGTGTACCGGTATGAAGGAGATTCAGATCCTTCAGACGAAGCCGCAGTGTACGCCATTGAATCTAAATCCGGCGTAAAGGGCATTTTGGTTACCGCCTACGGGGCATCTTCAGGAGCCCGGAATACGGAAATATTAAAACAACTGAAAATAAGGTAACGATACCCCGAAGGGGCGAACTCTATACATACATGTGTAACCACTTTACACATTAAACCGGAAATGCATGATGTCGCCATCTTCCACCACGTAATCCTTTCCCTGAACTGCTAATTTTCCCGCCTCACGACAGGCCGCTTCCGATTTGTATTCTACAAAGTCTTTGTATTTGATTACTTCGGCACGAATGAATCCTTTTTCGAAATCCGTATGTATTACCCCTGCAGCCTGGGGTGCCAGCATGCCTTTAGTAATCGTCCACGCCCTCACTTCCTGAACGCCTGCGGTAAAATAAGTGATAAGGTCGAGTAAATGATAGGTGGAATGAATGAGCCTGGTAACGCCGCTTTCCTTGAGCCCAAGGTCTTCAAGAAACATCTGGCGATCTTCATAGCTGTCCATTACCGCTATCTCACTTTCAATGGCAGCGCTTACAAACAGGATTTCCGCATTTTCATCTTTCACCAGTTCCTGTACGGCGGCCGTGTGTTTGTTTCCTGTTATCACACTTTTCTCATCCACATTACAAACATAAATCACTGGTTTAATTGTAAGCAGGAAGTTATCGTCAATAAACTTTGCCCTGTCTTCTTTGCCCACAGCAAATGACCTTGCATTTTTTCCCTGCTCAAGGTGCTTCTTCAACTGTTGCAAAATTTCGAGCCCGCGAATCATTTCCTTATCTCCGCTGGTTCGGGTTGCTTTTTCCGACTTGCTGATTCTTTTTTCTATGGTGTCCAGGTCTTTTAGCTGCAGTTCGGTATCAATGATTTCTTTATCTCTAACCGGGTGTACATTGCCATCAACATGTATCACATTATCATCCTCAAAACACCGTAATACATGGATCACCGCATCCGTGCTCCGGATATTACCTAAAAACTGGTTGCCTAGTCCTTCCCCCTTGCTGGCGCCTTTCACCAACCCGGCTATATCTACTATTTCAACGGTGGTAGGTTGCACTTTTTGCGGGTTCACCAGTTTTTCCAGTTCAATTAATCGTTGATCGGGCACGGTAATTACACCCACGTTGGGTTCAATAGTACAAAACGGAAAATTGGCTGCCTGTGCTTTGGCGCTGCTTAAGGCGTTAAATAAAGTTGATTTTCCCACATTGGGCAATCCCACTATTCCTGCTTGTAATGCCATGTTTGAGTTTTATTGATAAGGATAGTTACAGCCATCCTTTTATTTTTTTAAGGCGGCAAAGGTAGCATTACGCAGTGGATTTTTAAAAACGAAATGGGAGGAACCCGAAAAGGGCTTCTGAACGTATGACTGGTGTAACTATTTTTGAAATTTACGTTTTAGCCTTTATCTTCAACTATGGTATTGAATTACATATGGATGGCCTTTTTTTTACTGGCTTTCGTTATTGCGTTTATAAAATGGGCTTTCCTGGGCGATTCAGAAATTTTCAGGCTGCTGGTAGAAGGCATCTTCAAATCTGCCAATGATGGATTTGATATTTCACTGAAACTGGTGGGCATTATGTCGTTGTTCCTCGGTTTTATGAAGATCGGTGAAAAAGCAGGCGCCATCAATTTTCTCTCCCGGCTGGTCGCTCCTTTTTTTTCAAGACTTTTCCCCGAAGTGCCGCGTAATCACCCCGCCACCGGGCATATGATGATGAATTTTTCGGCCAACTTACTTGGCCTGGACAATGCTGCTACGCCGTTTGGCATAAAGGCAATGGAAAGCCTGCAGGAATTGAACGCCGATAAAAATGTGGCCAGTAATTCGCAGCTCATGTTTTTGATATTGCATGCCAGCGGACTAACATTAATTCCGGTAAGTGTTATTGCCATGCGGGCTTCCGTAAAAGTTCCCGCCGCCAACCCCACCGATATATTTGTGCCCTGCATGATTGTAACCTTTGCCGCTACTATGGCGGCACTGATCATTGTTTCGTTCCGGCAAAAAATAAAATTGTTTCAACCCGTAATACTGGCATGGATCGGAGGCATATCTGCTTTAATCGCGGCATTGATCTGGTATCTTACCACGCTCGACCAAAACAACCTGCAGATTTTTTCCGGTACCTTAAGCAGTGGTATTATTCTATTGATTTTCCTGGCTTTTTTATTGGGAGGATGGAGAAAAAAGGTGAATATGTTCGATGCTTTTGTAGAAGGTGCAAAGGGTGGTTTTGAAATTGCCATCCGCATTATCCCTTACCTCATTGCGATGTTAGTAGCCATTAGCGTGCTGCGCAACTCAGGAATATTTGGCTATATTACTGACGGCTTTCGTTACGTGTTCACAGCCATGGGAGCAAACGCCGATTTTGTGGAAGCGCTGCCTACTGCGTTAATGAAACCATTGAGCGGCGCCGGTGCCCGGGGCATGATGGTGGATGCGATGAATATCCACGGTGCCGATTCTTTTATCGGGCGCTTATCTAGCATTTTCCAGGGCACCAGTGACACTACTTTTTATGTAGTAGCCGTTTATTTTGGCGCGGTTTCCATCAAAAATACCCGCTATGCTATTCCTGTGATGTTGCTGGCTGATCTGGCTGGAGTTATAACCGCCATTGCGTTAGGGTACTTGTTTTTTCATTAAAGAAATAGCCCAACGTTAAATGGGGCTACTGTATAAGATTTGCTAAAACATCTCCTTATCCAAATATTGTATTCATCCTGTCGATAATCACTTTTAGCCTTTCCCTGCCGCCACCGGGTACTTCGGCGGAGGCCCAGCCATTGTAATTTATTTTTTCGAGCGATTGCATAATTACCGGCCAATTGTTATCTCCTTCCATCAACTCCACATCAAATCCTTTCCATAGCCCCTCGTCGTTTTGTTTTTTACGGCTGTATTCCTTTACGTCTAATTTCATAATGCGTTTGTCCAGCGTTTCAATCCATTGTTCGGGCCAGCCATAGCGTAAAATGTTGCCGATGTCGAAATACCAGCCTAGCAAAGGATGATTGAGCTCGTCTACATAGCGGGCGGCTTCAATAGGACTGATCAGGAAATTGTTCCAGACATTTTCGATGGCGATTTTAATGCCCGTTTTTTCGGCATAGGGCAGTAGCTTTCTTATTTCGGCCTGCGTGCGCTTGTATGCATCCGTATAGCTGATCTGGTCATTCACTACGCCGGCTACCAGCAACACTGTAGTGCCGCCATAGGCTTTACAATCATTCATGGATTGAATCACGGAGCTGGAACATTTCTCTCGTACAGCAGGATCGGGGTGGGAGAGCGGGGATTTCCAATGCTCCGAATTCACCACGCCGGGAATTTCCAATCCTGTTCTTTCTTTTGCGGCTAATATTTCTTTGTTGTCGAATGTATGCGGCGAACTGAATTCTACGCCGTCGTACCCCAGTTCCTTGAGCAATTTAAATTTATCAAGAATCGTGTCGCCTTCTTTCACCATTTCAATCTTCAGGCTCTTTTTTATTTTGGGCTTTGCTGTTATTTGGTTTGCCATAGCGGGAATACCCATTGTGGATGCTGCGGCAAACATGGCGCTTTGTTTTATGAAATGTCGTCTTTGCATACAATTATTTGAAAGCAGTGATGCCGGGTTTTGCGACTGGGGCAACGGGAATGGAGAGGTCGAAACTGTAAGTATCCATTGATGGACCTAACTGTTCGGTTGAATTGAATGCTTCTTCCCATGTGATTTTTTTACCCGTATATGCAGCCATCCTTCCCATGATCGCAATCATAGTGCTCGTAGCCACCGCTTCACCCTGGCTAATGGTTTTACCGGCCCGGATTGCCGCGAACAGTTCATTGTGTTCGGTTTGATACATATCATTCTGCTTGCCGCTGTATGTCCACAATTTACTTCCCGTTTTTATTTCATGCGCATTGCGCGAACAATCGGCAATGGCATGTCCCTTCGTGCCCCACGACTCAACCGCGTAGCTATTCTGGCAACCGGCCTGCTGGCGGCTGAAATGGTATCCTTTGGCATCATCGGGGTAATCATACGCAATAGCAAAATGATCAAAGATGTGGCCGTACCTTTCTTCTACGCGTACCTGCCGTCCGCCGGTACCCACGGCACTCAATGGAAGTTTGTCGCCGAAAGCCCAACTCATCATATCTACACTATGTACCGCCTGTTCAATAAGATGGTCACCGGAAAGCCAGTTAAAAAAGGGCCAGTTTCTTAATTGCCATTCAGCCGAATCGAGTTGCGGATTTTCGGGTTGCCAGCTCCTGTAGGTAGCGCCTGTGTTGTATGTATTGTATACCGCAGATACCTGTCCGATTTCGCCGTCAACAATTTTACCGAAGGTGGCTCTTTTGGGTTCATGAAAGCGCCAGCAAAATCCGGATACAATACTTACATTTTTTGCCTTTGCTTTTTTGGCAGCTTCAAGTACCCTTCGTATTCCGGGTGCATCAACTGCAGCGGGCTTTTCGCAAAAAATATGCTTGCCGGCGTCTACTGCTGCTTCAATATGCAAGGGCCGGAAACCGGGCGGGGTTGCCAGCACTACCACATCTACCCCCGAAGCGAGTACTTTCTGATAGGCGTCAAATCCAATGTATTGGTGTTCGGGGCTAACATTCGCTTTATCGTTATGTATTTCCTTGAGATTGCTGAGTGATTTCTGTAGTTGATCGGCAAATATATCCCCCATGGCATGCAACACTACATTTGGATCGGCAGATAGTGCCTGGCTTGCCGCCCCGCTGCCACGACCGCCACAACCAATCAATCCCACTTTTAAAGTATCTGCATTGTTGCTTTTGTTAATCGGTGTTGCCCGGATAATGTTAAAAGGCAAGGCGCTTGCCGTTGCCGCCATGCCCGAGAGTTTGAGAAAGGTTCTTCTTTTCTGATTATTCATGGAGAATCCTGGTTTTTAATGAAAATGCAATATAAAATATTATTCGGGAAATGCTTGAAATACGACCTGCATAGGCCAGTAGCTGCGTAGGCCACAAT
>DASUFG010000348.1:0-3674 GCA_036274715.1 Agriterribacter sp. | reverse complement strand
ATACGGGCTTGATTTTATTTTCCTGGTTACGCCCGAAACGTCTGCAGAAAGAATCAGGAAGATTGATGCGTTGAGTACCGGGTTTATTTATGCAGTTTCTTCATCGTCCACCACGGGTACCGATAAAAATTTTTCGGACGTGGAAATTTACCTGCAGAAATTGCAGCAAATGAACCTGGCAAATCCAGTGCTGGTAGGTTTCGGCATAAAAGATAAAAGCAGTTTTCAATCAGCCTGTACTTACGCCAACGGCGCCATTATTGGGAGTGCGTATATCAAAGCCTTGCAAAATAACCCGGATGTTGCGGAAACCACCCGGAAGTTCCTGCATGGCGTATTACAATAAGAGCGGAAAACGGGGCTCGAACCCGCGGCCTTCAGTTTGGGAAACTGATGCTCTGCCAACTGAGCTACTTCCGCATAAAATAAAGTTACAATGAATCTCGTAATAATAAAATATAATGCCGGCAATATACAGTCGGTTCTTTATGCACTGGAACGTATCGGTAAAGAGGCTGTGGTAACAGACGATGTGGAACAAATTCAGCAGGCGGATAAAGTGATATTTCCAGGGGTGGGTGAGGCCAGCAGCGCTATGCGATATTTAAAAGACAGGAAACTGGATACGGTGATCAAAAATTGCAAGCAACCATTTTTGGGCATTTGCCTCGGCATGCAACTGATGTGCCGGTTTTCGGAAGAGAACAATGTGGAATGTCTGAATATATTTGATGAAGACGTGAGGTTCTTCAAACAGGCGTTGAAAAATAAACCGGCTGATGTGAAAATACCGCAGATAGGATGGAACAATATTTACAATCTAAAGACGAATTTGTTTAGCGGCGTAGCTGAACAGAGTTATACCTATTTTGTGCATAGTTATTATGCCGCATTAGGTGAACACACTATTGCCACAACGGATTATATCATTCCCTATAGTTCTGCCCTGCATAAAGATAATTTTTACGGCGTCCAGTTTCATCCCGAAAAAAGCGCTGACGTGGGCGAACAGATTATCAGGAATTTTATTAACCTCTAAATAGAACAAAGCCAAAGAAAATATGATGGAGATTATTCCCGCGATTGATGTTATAGATGGAAAATGTGTCCGGCTCACGCAAGGCGACTATAGCCAGAAGAAAATATACAACGAGCATCCGCTGGAAGTAGCGAAAGAGTTTGAAGGCGCGGGGCTAAAGCGGTTACACCTGGTAGACCTGGATGGAGCCAAAGCCGGCCAGGTTAAAAACTGGAAAGTACTGGAGACTATTGCGGGCAAAACAGGCTTGACAATTGATTTTGGTGGTGGTATCAAGAAGCTGAATGACGTTCAGGTCGTTTTTAATTCGGGTGCTGCATTAGCCACGGTGGGTAGTATAGCAGTG
The DNA here is from genome assembly GCA_036274715.1 of Agriterribacter sp. GTDB lineage: Bacteria > Bacteroidota > Bacteroidia > Chitinophagales > Chitinophagaceae > Agriterribacter. The sequence goes on along the minus strand of DASUFG010000348.1, from coordinate 2,289 downwards.
AAGAATGAAGAAGAATTGGTAGAATGGTTTAAAATATTCAGCCCCGGCAAATTCCTCCTGGGTGCTGATGTAAAAGATGAAAAAATTGCAATAGGCGGTTGGCTGGAAACCACAGATATCTGGGTATATGATTTTATGGAGAAATATATTCAGCATGGCATCAGGCAGATATTTTGTACAGATGTGAGCAAAGATGGCAGGCTGGAAGGCCCTGCTGTGGATTTATACAAAAGCATTACTACAAAATTTCCCAACCTGCATTTTATTGCCAGCGGTGGCGTAAGTTCAATGGAAGATCTGCATGCACTGCAGGAAGCCGGTTGCAAAGGCGTGATCATTGGGAAGGCCATATATGAGGGAAGGGTGAAAATAAAGGATTTGAGATTTTAGATTTAAAATTTGAGATAGTGGCTGACTTTGCAAAGAACTATTCTTACTTTTAAACGTTTCTTTCAAATCTCAAATTTACCTATGGCCACCATCTACTGCTTTGAAGATTTACCTATATGGCAGCAAGCAAGGATGTTATGCAATAAAGTGTTTAAAATTATTGAAGGAAATCAACTCTTTCTTAATGACTTCAGGTTCAGAGACCAGGCAAGGGCATCGGCAGGATCTGTTATGGATAATATCGCAGAAGGATTTGAGCGGTCGTCAAGGTTAGAGTTCGTGAATTTTTTAGGAATTACAAAAGGATCAACGTGAGAAATTCGCTCACAATTATACCGTTCCATTGACAATAACTACATCGATAGACTTGAAGGCTTAGCTTTAACAGATGAGTATGAAAAATTAGCGCAGGAAATTGCCGGGTTTATCAGCTATCTCAATAAATCAACCATTAAAGGACAGAAATTTAAAGACAGAAATAAAGGCAGTTAATTTCAAATCCTAAATCTCAAATTTCAAATCACACATCATTCATGCTCACCAAACGCATCATACCCTGCCTCGATATTAAAGATGGACGAACCGTTAAGGGAACCAATTTTGTGAACCTGCGCGATGCCGGCGACCCGGTTGAACTGGGTGCCTTATACGCCAGAGAGGGAGCAGACGAACTGGTGTTCCTGGACATCACCGCAACAGTAGAAAAGAGAAAAACACTCAGCGAACTCGCCAACCGCATTTCACATCACATCAATATTCCTTTTACGGTGGGTGGTGGCATCAGCAGTGTGGAAGATGTGCAGGTATTGTTGCAAAATGGGGCCGATAAAATTTCGGTGAATACCGCTGCTTATAAAAACCCCGAATTGATCAATGAACTGGCGAAGGAATTCGGAAGCCAATGCGTGGTGCTTGCCATTGATACAAAAAAGGAAGAAGACGGTGAGTGGTATGTGTACCTGAATGGCGGCAGAACAAAAACAGGTACCCGGTGCAAAGATTGGGCGCAACAGGCTGTAGACCTCGGCGCAGGCGAAATTTTATTGACTTCCATGAACCACGACGGCACCAAACAGGGCTTTGCATTAGACATTACCAGTGCGTTGTCTTCACAGTTACCCGTTCCCGTTATAGCCAGTGGCGGTGGCGGCACGATGGAACATTTCGTTACTGTTTTTACCGAAGGAAAAGCAGATGCGGCACTGGCTGCCAGCATCTTTCATTTTAAAGAAATAGCAATACCTGAACTGAAGCATTTTTTATTGCAGAAAAACATCGCTGTCAGGTACCCTTTGTAAGCATAGGGCTGGTTAGTCCATTACAATGCTTGCTGAGCTGATAGCCAGTCCACTAAAGCAGCCAGTTACATTTTTGCCATTGATATTATTCAATAAAGATACGGGGGTAGACAATGGGCCGCCGCTGTTCCTGGCTTTATTATAACTGTTCCAAAAATTATACACGCTCCTTGATACATGCGCCATGTAATACGTAATACTGTCAGCTTTTACAAAACCGTAAGTGTTGGTAATATTCATATAATTACCGTTGCTGGTTTCATCTGAATTAATGATTCTTTTACTGGTGCCCAGGCTACCCCAGCCAAAACTTTCCTTGTTATCGTTATGACGCCAGTAAAATAGCTGGCAATTACCTGTTGTGTCCGGGTCTTTAAAATGTACGGTAACCCGTCCTTTTTCAGTTTTGTCTTCATCCGTATAATGATACCCGGTGCTTAAACTGTCTATAGGTATGGGATATAATATAGAAGTCGTTGCAGAATAGTGATCTCCATTCACATCAATTTCAAGTAAATAATATTTCCCCGCTATACCGCGTAAAGCCTTTAAGGGATTGGCTTGAATATTGGGATCTGTATAAATGCCATCCCCAATATTG
>DASUFG010000347.1:0-4692 GCA_036274715.1 Agriterribacter sp. | reverse complement strand
GGATCGTTTTCTATATTCTTTATTTTTCCCCAGGTTCTACCTTCGTCTTTTGAAATCGCGATGGTTAAAGGTGCGCGTTTATTTTTCAGGGTGCTGTCAATTCCGACATTATTATTCCAAACCAGCACAAGATCACCTGTTTCCGGAAGTTTCCCGATACTTGCAGGAGACAGCGGTGATGTAATATTACTGGCCTGGATGTGGCTCCATGTTTCACCCCTATCCTTTGAGTAAGACAGTTGCTGAACACCGCCATCCGCACGGATGAACATTGCCTTTTGTCCATTGGACTTTGCCTTTTGCCTTTTGCCTTTTGCTCATTGCTCATTGCTCATTGCTCATTGCCAATTGCTCATTGCTTCTATCCACTCACCTTCTGCGATCTCGACCTGGCGCATTTTTGCAACCATTCGCTACTAAAAGGATCTATCGCCCCGTACCGTAACGGGTGAAAATCCGAAAGGTCAAACGGACTTTTATTTCCCGCCGCCATTTCCGCCAATGCCAAGCCAACTCCACCACTCACCGAAATGCCAGCACCACAGCAACCAGCAGCCAGGAGGAAATTCTGTATACCGGGCACTTCACCCATGATCAGTTTTGCATCGGGTGTGTACCCCGAAAAACCAGCCACATAATATTTAATACCGGTTTCATATAACGCGGGAAAAAAACGGGACAACCGATCGCCATTTTCCAGCAGGTCATTCATACCCCTGTCTTCACTAAAGCGAAACTCACTGATGTCGGCAGGTACGTCCTTCGGCGATGCGCACAGCGATTTTTGTTCCCGCACGCCAAATAATAATGCGCCGCCTTCCGGTCTTGCATAAGCCTGGGCATCGGGTAGCAACACCATGGGAGAATTTTCCGGAAATATATCGGCCCGATCTGTTATCCAGTATTGGCTTCTTACCGGCGCCATTGGTATACCCACGCCTGCCTGTATAGCCCAAATAGGCGCCCAGGCACCCGCTGCATCAACAACAATGGAAGATTCGATTTTTCCGCTGGGTGTTTGTACACCGCTTACGATGCCGTTGTTGTATAACAATTCCGTTACCGCGCAACCCTGAAGTATTTCTGCCCCCTGCAGTTTGGCACATCTTGCAAAAAAAGAGCCCAGCAGGTAGGGGTCGCAGTAAGCTTCGCCCGGGATAAATCCAATTCGCAAAGCCTCATCGGTGGTAAGCCATGGGGCCATGCCATGCGCTTGGTCATTGGTAAGGAAATGGCAAGGTTGTTTAAAATCACCGGCAATCGCCATCAATTGCTCCAGTTCCGCAACCCGTGCTTCGCTTGCCGCCACATGCATCATCCCCACCGTTCGCATACCTAACGATTCCCCCAACTGCTGTTCCATATCTTTTACCACCCGGTAGGTTTCGAGAGTTAGCGGGATGTAGGATCGCTTTGACCGAACAATCGTCATTAAAGCAGCAGCGCGACTGGTTGCCGCATTGCAGATTTCGTTTCTCTCCACTATAATCACTTTTTTACCCGGATGATTCCGGGTATAATAGTAAGCGATGGCGCATCCAAATATGCCGCCGCCTATGATCACCAGGTCTGTTTTTCTATTGGAAGACATATTTTGAAATAATATTCAATTTGAAAGTAGAGATAGTTGTTCCTTTATCAACCATGGCATTAAGAAGATTCGAAAATAAGTTTAACTATTATATCCCTTGTTTATAAATACTAAATTTAATGGAAAGGTAACAAACCCCTTATTTTGTTAACAGCTAAATATGGACTTCTTTTCCGAAAAGAATGGGCGAAGTTACGCACCATGCTAAAATTGAAGTTACATTTGGCTAATTAAGCCGATGAGGAATAGTATCATCTCATTTATTTTTTTCGGAAACTATTTTGTGGGGCTCCTGGGCATCATTCTCTCGCTGGAAACAGCCGTTCAACTCCAGGTGCCGTTTAATTCAGCCTTATACTACCTGTTGCTTTTCAGCGCCACTGTTGTGTACTATACGTATGCCTATTCGCAACCATTGCAAACTTATTCCTCCCGCAACCCGCGGTCGGTTTGGTATGTTCACCACCGGGTTTTTGTGCAATACAGTCAATGGCTTCTCCTGGGCATTTGCGTAGCAATTGGGAGTGTTCTATTCGCACGATACATGAATAACCTGCACCGCCTGCCGTTAGGGTATTGGTTGATTATTGCCGGTATGCTGCTATCGGCAATCTTATACTATGGACTCATCCCAAGGTCCTTTTTAAAACTAAATCTTCGGGACACCGGCTGGATAAAAGCAGGCGTGATTGGGTTTGTATGGTCGTGCAGCGTTAGCCTGTTACCGGTTATTGTACTGCAACTGGAACATGGTTACTATTATGCTGACCCGCCTTTGGTGACAGGGCTTTTTATAAAAAACTGGATATTCTGCACCGTAAACGCCATCATGTTTGACATGAAGGATTATGAGGATGATTCCAACTACCAGTTGAAAACATTTGTGGTAAGGTTTGGCGTTGAAAAAACAATCTTCTTTATTCTTTTCCCACTTTGCCTGGCAGGCGCTTTTTTTACGCTGGCATTCTCACATTACCGGCATTTTACCTTTCTTTCTGTTTTTTTTAACCTGCTGCCATTCCTGCTTTTGTTACTGGTGAGCTATTCCATGCTAAAAGAAAAAAAAATACTGTACTATCTTGTCGTCATCGACGGACTCATATTGGTTAAAGCTATTTGCGGCATCGTAGCGATGCAGTTCGTGATTCGATAATCCGGTTTCTGCTGCATATGTTTGAGCAGCATTGTATTTTTTGGCATTACTATTAAATGATACAGTATTGGCGGCGAATTATGATACAATAGCGGGAACTTATGACTTCATCAGCCGCATAGTTTTTGGCAAAGCGCTGGTGGAATCGCAGGTTTGCTTACTTCCATATGTGCCTGACAAAGGCAGGCTGCTAATTGTTGGTGGTGGCACCGGATGGATATTGGAGGCACTCGCCAAAACTCATCAACAGGAATTAAGGATTGACTATGTAGAATCCTCCGCAAAAATGATAGCACGCTCTCAAAAAAGAAATTGCGGCACGCACCGGGTTAATTTCATTCACACGCCAGTTGAACATTACAACGCCAAAGAAAAATATGATACGATATTGACGGCATTCTTTTTTGATAATTTCCAGGCCACTACAATCCGGGACATCTTTACCAGGCTGGATCTCCTCTGTAACCATCAGGGAATCTGGCTATACGTTGATTTTGTATACGACAAACGGAAGAGCCCATTATGGCAAAAAAGCCTTTTAAAACTCATGTATTTTTTCTTCCGCGTTACAAGTCGTATCGAAACCAAAGAACTCCTTAATATGGATTTTTGCTTTTCCGGTTCTTATGCTAAAACCGTCGAGCTGTCACATTACAGTGGTTTTATTAAGTCGATTGTTTATAAGAAAATAAAATGAGGATATAATTTGAGAAGGCCGAAGGTCAACCTTCATGGATAAATATTATATACACAAAAAAAGCGACCAATAGGTCGCTTTAATGTGCCCCAAAACCCGATCAACATCGGCCCCATCCAACTGCGTAGCCTGCAATATCTTCTTTCATATAATGCAGTGTTTTGCACATATTTATCATCAGCAACGGCCGAAAGCGTTCTTCATTGTACAGGGTATCTTTAGCAATCTGCCATCTGGTGAATGATGCCAGCGAGCGTTTTAGTATTTTGTAATGTACGTGGTTCTATTTCTTACTTTATGTGGTTAACCAGCAGGCGCAACGACTCCTGGCTGCCATAAACAATATCCTACATTAACCTTCCCTCCTGCCGGGTTTAATGCACTGATAAATGTACGTCAAAGATATTTTGGATAAAATGAGAACAATCAAAATTTCTTATGACGTCCATCAGTATTTGCCGAAATAGATAAAAATAGATTTGTTATTAAATAGTTTTTATGAAACCTACAGTTACGCCTGAAATAAAGGAGATAATGGAAGCAGTACATTACCGGCCTGCAGTTTCTATGATTATGCCGTTTGATCCTGGGAGGAGTTCAAAAACGCAGTTACACCATTCGCTGGAGACTGCCGCCGATAAGGTGGAAAGGGAACTGCTGGAAAATTACCCTGCCGAATTGAAAATGCTGGTGATGCAGAAAATTAGAGCGATTATTAAAAACCTCAATTTTGATACACATCAAAAAAGTATCGCGATTTATGCATCGCCGGTGTTTGAAAAAGTATTGTACCTCGATATCCCGGTTGAAGAAAGAATAATCATTGATGAGTCTTTCGAAATCCGTGACCTGGTGTACGGTAAAAAACAAATACACAAGTACCTGTTACTGCACATCAGCGGCAAACAAAGCAGCCTGTACCTTGGCAATTCAGAAACCTTTATAAAGATTGTATCTGACAGCCCCGACTCTGCACAGGCTTATGTTAATGATGCACCGGAAAGGGTTGCCAATTTTTCTGATACGCAGCAACGCAAACAAATTGACATAGAAAAATTCCTGCGCCATACAGACAACGCACTGGATTTAATACTGCATGCGTACCATCTCCCCCTTTTTGTGATGGGTGCCGAAAAAGTATTGGGACACTTTAAAAAAATCACTAAACACAATAGTTCAATTATAGAATATATACATGGCAATTATGAAGAAGCTACGCTGTCTCAATTAAATGATGTAGTGGGCCCTTTT
>DASUFG010000346.1:0-9906 GCA_036274715.1 Agriterribacter sp. | reverse complement strand
TCTCAGGCTGTTCTCCAACACCGGAAAAGCCGGCAGAACAAGTAAAAAAAATGGATGCTTTATTTGAGTTACTGCCGCCTCAAAAAACCAATATCCATTTTAACAATCTCATCGAAGAGAGCCTTAACCTCAATGTACTGATGTATGAATATTTATACAACGGTGGCGGAGTTGCTATTGGAGATGTTGATGGTGATGGTTTGCAGGATATTTATTTTTCGGGGAACACTGTCGAAAATAAACTGTACCTCAATAAAGGTAATATGCAGTTTGAAGATATTACCGCCCAGGCAGGGGTTGGTGGCAGACGCGGCCCGTGGAAAACCGGTGTAACCATGGCCGATGTAAATGGAGATGGGCTGGTAGACATTTATGCCTGCTATTCCGGAAGATTACCCGCTCAAAAAAGAATGAATCAGTTGTTTATTAACCAGGGAGTAGACAAAACAGGTGTCCCCATTTTTGCTGAACAGGCAAAGCAATATGGATTGGCTGATTCTTCCTATAGTACCCAGGGCTATTTTTTTGATTACGATAAGGATGGTGACCTGGATATGCTATTGCTCAATCATAATCCAAAATCTTTGCCTGTATTGGATGAAGCTGCAACAATGTATGAGTTGAAAACAAGTGACCCCGAAATTGGGGTTAAACTCTTCCGGAACGACAAGAATATTTTTAAGAATGTTACCGCAATCTCCGCTATAAGCAGCTCTGCGCTCACATATGGACTAAGTGCTGGTATTGCTGATATTAACGGTGATGGCTGGCAGGATATTTACGTATGCAACGATTATTCAGTGCCTGATTATCTGTACATTAATAATCACAATGGCACTTTTACAGATGCCAAGCAAACCAGTTTCGGTCATACCACTCATTTTGGTATGGGTAATAATGTGGACGATATTAACAATGATGCATACCCCGATATTATTTCACTGGATATGCTGCCTGAGGAAAATCACAGGCAAAAAATGCTGATGGCACCCGATAATTATGAAAAGTACGACCTGATGCTACGCAGCGGATTCTATTATCAGTACATGCGCAATATGCTGCAGGTAAATAATGGAAATGGCACTTTCAGTGAAATGGGGCAATTGTCTGGTATATCCAACACAGATTGGAGTTGGGCTCCCCTGGTTGCAGATTATGATAATGATGGATGGAAAGATATCTACATCACCAATGGTTATTTAAGGGACTATACCAACATGGATTTTCTGAAATACATGAATGACTATATTCAAAATAACAGTGGAGACATCCGCAGGCAGAACGTGCTTGACCTGGTACATAAAATACCCTCATCAGATGTAAAGAATTATATGCTCCGAAATGAACATGGTGCGCGCTTTTCAAACGTAAGCGAAAGCTGGGGTTTTAGCGATGTATCTAACAGTGGAGGTGGTGTATATGTTGATTTAGACAATGATGGGGCGCTGGACCTGGTGGTGAATAATATTAATAAACCCGCATTTGTATACCACAATCTTTCCGCCAGTAAGGCTAAAAATAATTATCTCAATATCGCTCTTCAGGGTTCGGGCCTAAATACGCAGGGATTAGGCGCCAAAGTAACCTTATATACTGCACATAACAAACAATACCAGGAGCAAATGCCGGCCCGGGGTTACCAGTCCTCCGTGTCTCCAATATTACATTTTGGAATAGGAGCAGAAGCGGTAATTGATTCGTTAAGCATCGTGTGGTTAAGTGGCAAAATGGAAATCATAGCTGGCATTAAACCAAACCGGCTGGTAACGCTTAAAGAAAGCAGCGCTAAACAGGAGTATAAATTTCTAAAGCCCTCTAAACCCTTATTTGAAGAAACGCCTTCCCCCATAGTATTTCAACATGAACCCAATAGCATCAACGATTTTAAGAGGCAACCTTTAATGGTTAATCCGATGTCTTTTTTTGGGCCGTGCTTGGCAAAGGCGGATGTAAATGGTGATGGGTTGGAAGATGTTTTTGTGGGCGGGGCAACCGAACAGCCTGGTATGATATTTATGCAGCAGAAATCAGGGAATTTTGTAAAACAGGAGCAGCCCTCACTGCAAGCCGATAAAGTTGCGGAAGATGCTGATGCGGTTTTTGTGGATGTGAATACCGACGGCTTTGCTGATCTATATGTTGCCTCAGGCGGCTACCATCATTTTACGGAAAATGATTCCCGTTTACAGGACAGGTTGTATATAAATGATGGAAAGGGGAATTTTAAAAGGGCTGCTGACGCGCTTCCCAAAATGTGGGTGAGTAAGGGTTGCGTTCGTGCTAGTGATATCAATGGCGACAGTTATCCCGATTTTTTTGTGGGTGGAAGAGTTGTTCCAGGCCGCTATCCGGAAATACCACAAAGTTTTATACTGATCAATGATGGCAAAGGAAATTTTAAAGATGAAACGGCCGTCATTGCCCCTGGACTGCAGCATGCTGGCTTAATTAGCGATGCCGCATGGGTAGATGTTAACAGCGATAAAAAAGAGGATTTGGTTGTTGTGGGCGAATGGATGCCGGTGAAGTTGTATATTAATAACAATGGTAAGTTGGAGGATAAAACAACCGCTTACTATGATAAACCTTATAGTGGCTGGTGGAATACGTTAACCGTAGGTGATATGAATGGCGATGGGAAACCCGATCTCATTGTGGGCAATGAAGGATTGAATACACAATGCAAAGTGAGCGAGAAAGAACCCGCCGAAATGTATTATAAAGATTTTGACGATAATGGCTCGGTTGATCCGGTATTTAGTTTTTATATTCAGGGTAAAGCATACCCTTATATTACCCGTGACGAACTGCTGGATCAAATCGCAGGTATGCGTACCCGCTATACCAACTACGCCGATTATGCCGATAAAACCGTGGAGGATATTTTTGGAAAAGCTGAACTTTCCGACGCCGGGCACCTGGATGCCAATTGTTTGGAAACAAGTTATTTTGAAATGGGCGCAGACGGGAAGTTTCACAAAAAGCCATTGCCGCTGGAGGCACAGTCGTCCCCGGTATTTGCGATTTCAGTGCTCGATTTTGACGGCGACGGAAAAAAGGATATGCTGTTGTGCGGCAACATCAACAGGGCAAGACTCCGTTTTGGGAAATCCGATGCGAATTACGGAGTGTTACTGAAAGGAAAAGGCGATGGCAATTTTGATTATGTGCCTCAATGGAAATCCGGATTTCAATTATGGGGTGATGTAAGGAGTGTGTTGCAGGTAAATCATACCTTACTGTTTGGGATAAATCAGGGTCAGGTAAGGGCATATAAACATACGAAGTAAAGTTTGTTAAGAATTGATATGCATGAATAGTAAAGTACAACTTAAGTTTATTTCAATTTTGCGCTTTTCTAAAAACGAAAACCGGAGTTTTTTGTTTTGAAATTTGTATGTCGGAAAGCAGGAATAGCTGCCTAATAAAGTTTGCGATGAGGTCTTTTTTCTATTTTTTTTTGATAGTCTGCTGCCTGTCGGCTTGTAATTCTCCAAGGAAAAATTTTCCGCCATTTTCGGCCAATGATATTGGTAAAATAACAGGTGAGATGACGGAATTGATGATACACGATATTACCAATCCGCCCCTCGCTGCACGGTTTTTTAGCTATGCCTGCCTGGCAGGGTACGAAGTAATTGTACAAAACGACAGCGCTTTTCAATCCATGCATGGCATATTACGGGATTACCCCGCGTTGAAGAAGCCGGATTGGGTACACGGCGATAACTATCCACTGCCTGCGATACTTGCCATGCTTGAAACTGCAAAAAAAATGCAGCCCTCGGGGAAACGGCTGGAAGGCTACCAGCAAAAATTCCTTGATTCATGCAAAAAAATGGGTTTTACCAAAGATCAAATTGATGAATCTCAGAAGTATGCACAGTTGATCAGCAAGGCTATATTGGCATACGCCATGACCGATGGGTATAGTAAAATCAGCAACTTGCCGCGTTACGAACCTTTAAAAGGCGACGCTTACTGGTATCCAACACCGCCGGGGTATATGCCGGCGGTAGAACCCTATTTTAATACCTTACGCCCATTTTTACTGGATTCGGTGACTCAATTTCTATCGCCGCCACCTGTTCCATTCTCCACGAAAAAAAACAGTGGTTTTTACAAAATGCTATATGCCAATTATCAAAACGGAAGTAATGATTTGTCGGATGAGCACCGACTTATAGCCTCATATTGGGATTGCAACCCATTTGCCGTTCAGGAAGACGGGCATTTAATGATAGGGTTAAAAAAGATTTCACCCGGTGCGCATTGGATGGGAATAGCGGGCATAGCCTGTGCCCAAACAAAAAAAACGTTTGACGAGTCGATGTTTATCTATACGATTGTTGCCGTGGGATTAATGGATAGTTTTATGGCCTGCTGGGACGAAAAATTCAGGAGCAACCGGGTTCGTCCCGAAACAGCCATCCGCCGCCAGATTGACCCGCAATGGAGACCTTTGTTACAAACGCCCCCTTTTCCCGAATACCTCAGTGGTCACTCGTGCATTTCCGCTACTTCAGCCACCCTGCTTACACATTATATAGGGGATAATATTGCTTTTAAAGATACAGTGGAAATGCGCTATGGGCTTCCTCCCCGGGAGTTTACATCTTTTAATGCCGCTGCTGCGGAAGCCGCTATTTCCAGGTTTTATGGCGGTATCCATTACATGGATGCAATTGATGAAGGATTGGTACAAGGTAAAAAAGTGGGTCAGTGGGTGATTGATAAAATAGGAAAATAATTCCCACAGCTAACATGGTATTTTCTCAAACAATCGAATGAGTTGGTATAACTCGAGTCCTTGCTGGGCCTTTTAAAGCAAACGTTTGCAGGTCCCACTTAATAATTTTATCGGTACTTTAGTACGCATATCTACTAAATTTCTCATTATACACATGAAAGCAAAACAAAAGAATTCCCGGCGCCTGTTTTTAAAAAATTCAATCGGCGCCTTAGCAGCATTTACGATTGTACCACGGCATGTACTCGGCGGAACCGGCTACCTTGCGCCGAGTGATATGCTCACTAAAGCAATTATCGGCGTTGGTGGCATGGGACGCGGTCATATACCATATGGAGGTACTAAAGTAGTGGCTGTATGCGATGTAGACACCCGGCATATCCAGTTGGCTTTAGATGCAATGGGTGGCGGTGCAGGAGTAAAAACGTTTAAGGATTACCGTGAGGTAATTACACTGCCTGAGGTAGATATCGTGCACGTTGCTACTCCACCGCATTGGCATGGTATTATAGCCGCCGATGCTGCCCGGGCCGGTAAAGACATCTGGTGCGAAAAGCCCATGACCCGCACCATTGGGGAAGGGAAACGTCTTGTAGAAGCCGTACAGCAGCACGGGCGCATATTCCGGTTGAATACCTGGTTTCGCTTTTCAGATCATTTTTATGGGATGAATACTACCGTAAAGCCCATTAAAAAACTGGTGGAAAGTGGTATGCTGGGTTGGCCGTTGAAAGTAACCGTAAGTAAGTATACCGGCTTCGACTGGAAATTTTATTGGGTGGGGAAAACCCATCTGGAACCCGAACCCGTGCCGGCAGAACTGGACTATAATATGTGGCTTGGCCCTGCTCCCTATAAGCCGTACAACCCGCACCGCGTGCATACTACTTTTCGTGGTTATTGGGATTACGACGGTGGCGGGCTTGGCGATATGGGGCAGCATTATATAGACCCGATTCAATATTTTTTAGGCAAGGATGATACCAGTCCAATTTCAGTAGAAGTGGATGCCCCGCAGCAACATGACGACGCGGTAGGCACCTGGCGTAAGATTACATATACCTATGAAGATGGATGCCAGATTATCCTGGATGGAGCGGGTACGGAAGAAAAAGCGGCATATATCGAAGGTCCCAAAGGAAAAGTGTTCAAGGGTTTTCAATGTGATATTCCCGGTTTTGAAAGGAAGCTTGCTGCATTTCCAGACCCGCAGCCGCAGGTAACGGACTTCATAGATGCCGTAAAAAAGCGCCAAAAGTTTGCACTAAACGAACAGAACGGGCACCGTTCCTGCACTATTATAAACATGGGCAAAATTGCATTACAATTAGGGCGGTCGCTAAAATTTGACCCGGTGAAGCAGGAGTTTATTGACGATGAAGGCGCTAACCGCTTGCTTAACCCGCCTTTGCGCGAACCATGGTTTGTGTAAGCCTTTGGATTAGAAGAAAGTCCCGATAACTATTTGGTAATTGACGAAAGATCGTCTTGCCTGGGCGGTGAGTAATGTACACTCAGTCCAAAATTTAGCATTTACAGTGCTGGTATAAAAATATTAAAACAAGACAATTTTATTTTACATGCGACTAATATTCATCACATTTCTATTTTTTGTAAGTATACAGCAAGCGGCTGTTGCACAAACCGACGTAAACCGGACGGTTAGCACTAAAATCGCTGATTTGTTGGCTAAAAACCCGGCCGATGATGCAGACCAGTTAAAGGTCAATGCCGAAGCAGTGGCTGCGTTGGGTGAAGACGGATTGTTAGAATTGGTTACCGGATTAAATGCGCAGGGAGACCTTACAAAATTACATTTTGCCATCAACGGTTTTTCCTATTACGCAATCCAGCCCGGCCAAGAAACCTGGCGTGCTATGGGCACGAAAGCATATGGAAAGGCGCTGGAGAAGCTAACGAACGATGAAGCAAAATTGTTCATCGTAACACAACTTGAACATATAGGTAAGGATGACGCAATCGTTTATTTGCAACCCTACCTGCACCATGAGCGGCTAAGTGATGCGGCATCAAGGGCATTGGCCACCATCAATACAAGTGGTGCTAACAATGCATTGCTGCAGGCATTAACCGGGGCAACCGGTAATGTGCAATTATCGCTGGTGCAGGCATTGGGTCATACCCGTTTTCCCCAGGCGGTACCGCTGGTATCTGCGCTGGTTGCAACTGGTGAGCCCAAACTTACCAAAGTGGCTTTGCATACGTTGGCACGGATAGGGGATCCATCCTCAATGAAATTACTTTCAGGGGCAGCTGCAAAAAGTGGGTACACCTACGAAGTTAGCAATGCCACTGCCTCCTATATCCTATACCTTTCTCAACTAACTGCTAATGGTAACACCAAAGACGCCGAAAAGGCGGCAAAAAAATTATTGAAAAATGCAGGTTCTGCCAAACAGGTGCATACTCAAACTGCTGCCTTGAAAATACTCGTGGATATACAGGGAGAAAACAGCACCGCTTTGTTAACCAGCGCAATGAAGGATAAAAATGCGGAATACCGTGCGGCCGCCCTTCAATTTGCCCGTCCCTATTTAAATGAAAATACCGTCACACAATGGACAAACGCTTTTAATAAAGCCGATAATGTGGTAAAAGCGGAGATCATTACAATGCTGGGTGACAAGGAAGTAGCGAGCGCTTCACCAATCGCAATGGAATCTCTGCAAAGTAAGGACGAAGATGTGCGGTTAGCGGCGATTACGGCTGGGGCAAGGATCGACCAGGAAAAAGCATTGCCGGCCCTGCTTAACGTATTGAAAACGGGTAATGCCGAAGAAATAGCTGCGGTCAAAACTTCATTGTTATCCATGAAAGGAGACGGGGTAGTTCCGGCAGTTGCGGAAGCAATACCCGGCGCAACTCCTGCAGGCAAGGCTGCGCTGATAGACGTATTGGGCGAAAGAGCAGCACGCAGTAGAATAAAGGATGTACTTCCCTTGATAAACAGTCCCGATTCAACGGTTCGTAAATCTGCACGGGTCGCTGCAGGCAATATGCTAACGCCCATACAGCTGCCACAGTTGTATCCTTTGCTATTGGCCGCTAAAACCCCGGAAGATGTGAACGATATGCAGCAGTTGATCATTGCCGGATTAAGTGGCATGAATAATTCCGATCAAAGAAGCACTTTTGTCTTAGCTCAACTGGAAAAGGCGCCGGCAAATAAAAAGTACCTGTTCTATAATGTGTTATCAGGTATTGGAGGCAAACAGGGATTGGAAACGGTGTTAAATGCCTATGCCTCCGGGAATCATCAAACAAAAACGGAAGTCATCAATGCACTTTCCAACTGGAAGGATGGTTTGGCTACCGCTCAAATATACCAGGTTGTTCAACAGGAGGGCAAGGGCGAATATGCCAATACAGCAATGGAAGGGTTTATTAAGCAAATCAGTATTTCTGATCATACGCCCGACCAGAAACTGCTTTTGTTGCGCAATGCAATGGACCATGCACAGCGTATTGAGCAAAAGAACAACATTTTGCAGGAGGTAGGAAAATGTACCACATTGCCGGCCCTATTGTATGCCGGAAGGTTTTTAGATGACCCTGCTCTGCAAAAACAGGCAGGCTTTGCGGTAATGGATATTGCGTTGGCTGATCAATCCATTTTTGGGGATAATGTAAGACAACTGCTTGAAAAAACTATTCCTGTACTGGGTGGATCGGAAAGTGAATACCAGAAAGAAGCTATCCGCAAGCACTTAACCGCCATGCCAAAGGGGGAAGGTTTTGTTCCAATATTTAACGGGAGCGACCTTACGGGCTGGAAGGGTTTGGTTGCTGACCCATTGAAACGCTCTAAAATGGACGCTAAAACCCTGGAAAAGGAACAGGAAAAGGCAGACGAAACAATGCGTACGGGCTGGTATGTGAAAGACGGGTTACTGGTCTTTAGCGGAAAGGGCGAAAACCTGTGTACCGCAAAGCAGTATGGTGATTTTGAAATGTATGTTGACTGGAAAATAACCAAAGATGGGGATGCCGGTATTTATTTAAGGGGAACGCCCCAGGTGCAGATATGGGATACATCGAGGGTAGATGTTGGGGCGCAGGTAGGCTCAGGTGGATTATACAACAATCAAAAAAATGAAAGTAAGCCTTCCAAACTGGCTGACAATGCAATAGGTGACTGGAATTCATTTCATATCACCATGATTGGGGATCAGGTCACTGTTTATTTAAATGGGCAACTCGTGGTAAACAATGTGCCTTTAGAGAACTACTGGGACCGTAATTTACCCATTTTCCCGCAGGAGCAGATAGAATTGCAGGCCCATGGTACTTATGTAGCTTACAGAGATATTTATCTTCGTGAAATTCCCCGCCCCAAACCATATGTACTTACCAAGGACGAGAAAAAGGAAGGATACAAAATATTATTCGATGGCACCAATCTGCACGAATGGGTGGGCAATAAGACCGCTTATGTTATTGAGGATGGAAATATCGCCGTTTATCCCAAACGCGGGGGCAGCGGTAACCTGTATACAAAAGACGAATACAGCAACTTTATTTACCGCTTCGAATTTAAATTGACACCCGGGGCCAATAATGGGATAGGAATACGTGCGCCGCTAAAGGGGGATGCAGCTTATGAAGGCATGGAAATACAGGTACTTGACAATGATGCCGATATTTACAAAGATCTGCAGCCTTACCAGTATCATGGCTCAGTATATGGTATTATTCCGGCTAAACGTGGCTACCTTAAGCCGCTGGGCGAGTGGAATGAGGAAGAAATTTATGTGAAGGGAAATAAAATCCGGGTGACGTTAAATGGTACCGTAATTGTTGACGGAGATATTGCGGAAGCGAGTAAAAATGGCACTGCCGATCATAGAGATCACCCTGGATTAAAAAGAACAACCGGTCACATTGGCTTTTTGGGACATGGTGATCACCTTTTTTTCCGTAACATCCGGATAAAACCCCTGGATAAAAAATAAACATCGAAGTTTTGACATTGTTGTTGTTGCGACCTGGAGTCATCCGGGTCGCAATATTTTTTTTAGGAGGTCATTTGCCTGGAATGTATGCTGAAAGCGGTTTTTCAATGGAGGCTCAAAAGAAATATGAGGTCAATTGGAAAGGAAATAGCAAAAAAGATTTGGCAGCTATTAAAACCTGCC
>DASUFG010000345.1:0-5277 GCA_036274715.1 Agriterribacter sp. | reverse complement strand
TGCCCAGGGAAAACTTCCTTCTACTGCGAGCGCGACTGTTACCGCTGGGTTTAAGTGCCCGCCACTTGCGGCGGCAGCCGCATACACACCCGTAAACACCCCAATAGCCCATCCAAATGCAATTACAATTAAACCACTGCTATTGCCCTTCGTTTTATCCAATACCACGTTGGCTACCACGCCCCCACCCAATGTAATTAATAGCGCCGTTCCGGTAATTTCAGCAAGAAATGGAGACATATGCAAGCAGTTGATTGATGAGATGATTCAGGAAAAATAAAAAATTAATTCTGAAATCGAAGCATTGTAAATAATAAATACCAAATAAAGTAACGGAACAAAAAATAGCAGAAACGATACCGATAGCGCAATATGGTTTTATTGCTTTGCGATCATATCTCCCATACTCACAACAAATATCCTTCGGCGGTAACTGTAAAATCCTTCACCTGCTGCGCCTGCCATTGAGCATCCTTGCCCATCTCCCCCGCCATCAATTCAGCCACTTCCGGAGCAATAGAAATGGCGGCAGCCGCATCTAAAAAAAGCAGGCGGATCCTTCTTGCCAGCACATCTTCAACTGTCATGGCCATTTCGTTACGCACTGCCCATATCACCTGTGCTTTAACGTAAGGAAACCCGGGATGCAACGGTTCTGCCAACCCAGGGCTTTTTGCGCCCAGCTCTTTTATGCCTGTTGCATCTGAGCCATAATAACGCAAGGGATCCGTAGTATCGGTCTCTTCGCGCCAACCATATATATGCAATGACTCTGTTACACAGGTTTTTCGTTCCAGCTTACCTACAAATAAGGCATTGTCGACCGCCTCCTTGGCCATTTTTCGGTAGGTGGTCCATTTACCCCCGGTAATAGTAACCAGGTTGGCCTTTGATACGATGATGGTATGATCCCTGGGCATGAGCGCCGTATTTTTTTGTCCGGGTGCTTTAACCAATGGACGCAAGCCTGCAAAAACCGATTTTACATCTGATTTTGTAATATCTGAACTAAGATAACGGTTTACATTCCTGAAAATAAATTCAACCTCTTCCGGTAAGGGACGAGGCTCGAAAGAGAGTGCCGCTATTGGTGTATCGGTAGTACCAATGATCACCTTATTATGCCAGGGCACAGCGAACAGCACCCGCCCATCGTCTGTTTTTGGAATCATCATCGCGTAATCGCCGGTAAAAAATTTTTTATCAACAACCAGGTGTATGCCTTGTGAAGGTGTAATGATATTATGCAGCGTTTCATCGTCCAATTGCAGCACCTCGTCTGAAAATACACCGGTGGCATTGATGACCGCCTTAGTTCTTAATTCATACTCTTTACCCGTAAGCGTATCCTCGGCACAAACACCAACTATCTTTCCATTCTCCTTCCGAAAATCAAATACTTCCATATAATTTAATATGGTTCCGCCATTCTCTATCGCCGTTTGCGCCAGGTTTAGCGCCAGGCGGGCATCGTCAAACTGTCCGTCGTAGTATAATATGCCGCCGGCTAATTTTTCAGGAGCGACTGCCGGGGCATACTGAAGGATTTTTTTGGAAGACAGCATACTGGTTTTACCAATGCTTAATTTCCCCGACATGAGGTCGTACAGTTTTAGACCAATGCCATAATACCATTTTTGCCACCACGAATAACAAGGTAAAATAAACGGCTGTTTATTGGTAAGATGAGGCGCATTTTTCAAAAGCAAGCCTCTTTCCCGCAGGGCTTCCATCACCAGTTTAATATTACCTTGCGCGAGATATCGTACACCGCCGTGTATTAATTTGGTGGCCCTGCTGGAAGTACCTTTTGCAAAATCAAAACGCTCCAGCAACAAGGTTTTATATCCCCGCGATGAAGCATCTACAGCAGCCCCTAAACCCGTGGCACCTCCTCCCACAATAATGATATCCCATTCCGTTTCCGTATCCAGCCTGTTGAGCATCGGGGCTCTCTGCATAATTGATGATTTTTAAGGCCTGTTATTTGTTACTGGCTCAAGGTTATAGCCGTAGGCTGGCAGCTGATTGCTCGCGGCTGTCAGCTATAAGCTATCAGCTGTCAGCCGTGAGCCAATACCTCATACCTAACACCTGATACCTAAAACCACCACCTGTTACCTGATACCTGTTACCTAACACCTTCTACCTAAACCTACCAAATTTTCGCCCTTACACTGTCAGCACGATACATTTTTTCTCCAGGTTGAACGCTAAATGCTTTATAAAATTCCGGCATGCTCGACGTGGCGCCGTTAGCCCTGTATCTTCCCGGCGAATGAGGGTCAACCGTTATTAACTCCCTTGCAGTAGCGTCCCTGTATTTTGTACGCCAAACATTGGCAAAAGATAAAAAGAAACGCTGATCGGGAGTAAGCCCGTCAATGGTATCATCGCTTTTCCCCTGTGCGGTTTTTTTAAACGCTTCGTAGGCAATCATCAAACCGCCGATGTCCGCAATATTTTCCCCCAGTGTTAATTCCCCGTTTACATGCAGGCTATCCAGTATGGTGTAGGCATTGTACTGATTAATAACCACCTTGGCTTTCTCCATAAACAGCTCCGCGTCTTTTGCCGTCCACCAGTCGTGCAGGTTGCCATCCGAATCGTATTGCCGGCCCTGGTCGTCAAAACCATGCGTCATTTCATGACCAATTACTGCCCCTATAGCACCGTAGTTGATGGCGTCATCGGCTGAATTGTCAAAAAAAGGCGGCTGAAGAATGCCTGCAGGAAATACAATCTCATTAAAAGAAGGATTATAGTAAGCATTTACTTCAGCCGCATTCATAAACCATTCTGATTTATCAACCGGCTTATCCACTTTTGCGATGTCTCTTTTGAAGTCATAGATGTTCAACTGCCTGATATTATTGAAATGGTCATCCCGAACGATATTCACGCCTTCATAATCTTTCCACTTATCCGGGTAGCCAATTTTTTTTACAAAGGCATTCAATTTAGTCAATGCTTTCTGCTTGGTGCTATCACTCATCCAGTCTAAATTTTTTATCCTGTTTTCATACACCCGCTGCAGGTTGTTCACCAATGCCAGCATCCGCTTTTTGGCATCTTCAGGGAAATATTTGGCTACATATACCTTACCCAACAAATCGCCTGCAAGATTATCCACAATGTTGGTCGCTTTCTTCCAACGTGGCTGCTTTTGCTGTATACCCCGCAAGGTTGTGCCGTAAAAAGAAAATTTTAAATCTTCAAATGGTTTCCCAAGGGGCGCATCTTCAATTAACTTCAATTTGAGCTTGCTTTTCCATACCGACAATGGAGTGGATTTCAATTGCCCGCTAAGCGCTTTAAAATAAACGGGCTGACCAACCAATACTGTATCTGTTTGAGCGCCCATACCATTGATTAGTTGTTGCCAATCAATTTCAGGCGTTAAGGCATTAAGATCTTTCACTGCAAACTTGTTATAGTTTTTTACCGGGTCTCTTAACTCAACCTGCGTTGAATGCGATTTGGCTAAAGCCGTTTCGAGTTGAAGCACAGCCGCTGCACTGGCCGCCGCTGCAACACTATCCTCACCGGCTGCCTTGAACATATTGGCAGCATAAGTTACAAACTCATTACGGATATGCCTTTTTATAGAATCATTTACCAGGTAGTAATCACGATCGGGAAGCGATAGCCCGTCCTGCCCGAAATGCAACTTGTTTACATTCGCATTTCTGTCGTCAGCGCCAACAGCAGCGCCAAAAATATTGTTGCCCCCCAGGGTGTATTCATAAGCACATTCTTTTACAATATCCGATACAGACGACAAACCGTCAATACGCTTCAGGTCATCCGCCAGGGGCGTATAACCTTTCTTGTCGATTGCTGCGGAATCCATAGCGCCGGCAAACAGGTCGCCCATCATTTGCTCAGGAGAACCTTTTGCCAATCCCTTAGCCGCTGCCGCTTCGTCCAGCATACTGCGGAGTTTCTTCTGGTTGCTTTCGTATAAAATGTGTACGAGGCCCCACCCCGCCTGGTCGGCAGGTATTTCTACATTGTTATACCATTTACCATTGGCGAAAGAAAAGAAATCATCGCCGGGCTTTACTGTTGAATCCATCCCGGAAAAATCGATAAACTCCTTTTTTGCCGTTGAAGATGCGTCGCTTTTACAGGATTGAACACTGATCAAAAAAAATGCGGCAGGAATAACCCAGCCATGCCTTCTTAATGCATACATATATTATACGTTTTCTGTTTTAACATTGAAGCTTTAAAGAAAAGAAAATTTAATCAAATATGGCAGTGTTTTCCGTATAAAAGGCAAATTGAGAATGTTGACAGGAATTAATTTCTCGCCCCAAACAACAAGCTACCGATTCTTACCATATTAGCTCCTTCTTCCACCGCAACAGCATAGTCGCTGCTCATACCCATGGATAAAGTGGTAAGTGATAAGTGGAAAGTGGAAAGTGGCCCGTACTGCAAACTGTCGTATATAGATTTAAGATACCTGAATTCGGATCTTACGATTTCTATATCATTTGTAAAAGAAGCCATTCCCATCAAGCCTTTTACAGCTATATTTTTTAAGCTCGACAGGTGATCAACTACCTCCCGTAATTCTTTTTCATCCAACCCAAATTTTGTTTCTTCCCGGGCAATATGCACTTGCAACAATACGGCGATTATTCTGTTGCATTTTTCTGCCTGCTTATTGATTTCAGTTAAAAGCCGCAGGCTATCTACACCCTGTATTAAATGAACGAAAGCCGCTATTTCCTTTACTTTATTACGCTGCAGATGGCCTATAAAATGCCAACAGATATCGCCCGGTAACTGCTGGTGTTTTTCCACCAGTTCCTGTACATAATTTTCTCCAAAGTCGCGCTGGCCTAATTTGTACATTTCCTGAATATCGGCAACAGATTTTGTTTTAGACACTGCAACCAGTGTGACCTGTTTCCTTTCGAGTTCCTGTTTGATATGTTCATATGCTGCTGTATTCACTCCCATGGTTCGTCCCTATTTCAATATTCCCCGGCTTATTACAATCCTTTGCACCTCACTGGTGCCTTCATATATCTGCGTAATTTTTGCATCACGCATCAATCGCTCCACATGGTATTCTTTTACATAGCCATACCCGCCATGTATCTGCACAGCTTCCGTAGCTACCCACATCGCGGTTTCCGAAGCATTCACCTTAGCCATAGAACTGCTGATGGTATAGTCAAGATCATTGTCCTTCTCCCATGCCGCCCGCAAACACAACAGGCGCGCCGCTTCAATGCGGGTAGCCATATCAGCTAACTTAAA
>DASUFG010000344.1:0-4517 GCA_036274715.1 Agriterribacter sp. | reverse complement strand
TCTTGCCCATAAAAGGCTAATAAAATCTGGTTGTGAGTATATATTTCCACAATCCTGCCGAAAAGCCATAAATGCACGGCCACATAAAGATATAGCTTGGTGCTTAAAATCTTTCCTGGCGGACTTTCCTGGCATTAGTATAAATTAGTCTTTGATGTCTCTTATTTCATGTATTTGAAGGGTTATCATTTTTTTCTCCTTTCTCTAAAGAAGAAAGTTGCATACCGGTAAAATAGATCAGCCAAAAAGGGGCCGGTGATTTTATTTTACGGAAATTCAATGATTAATGTAATTATGTCGGTGAGCCAGTCAAATTTTTAGAGGTTCTAATGATAAGTGCTGTTCGTGATACAGCTGTTAATAGAAGGTTATGAAAAATAAACGTCGGAAATTTCTGAAACTGTCAGGCCTGGCAGGACTTGGCATTGCCGGAAGCGGGTTTTTAAAAGGTTTCGCTTCGCCGGTCCTTCCTGTTGAACAATCGCCTTTTCAATTTTCAAATACAGATAAAATGCATGGTTCAACCAATCATAATCCCGATGACAAAAATATCAGCCTCATCGGGCTGTACGGTGCATGGGCGGCCGGTTTAACCGAAAAGCAGTTACCCGCTTTTTCATTTCGTAAAAAGGAGTGGGGCAATATTGATGTGTGGCGGAAGGCTGCACGCGACCGGCTGAAAGAGCGATTAGCCATACCAGTTATCGGGGGTATGCCTAACATTTTGGTAAGAAAAATACATGAATATGATGGACTGCATATTGAAGAAATAAGCTGGCAGTTGCCTTATGGAAGGCCAACAGAGGCAATTGTATTAAAGCCTGCAAACGCAAAAGGCCCATTGCCTGGCATACTGGCATTCCACGACCATGGTGGTAATAAATATTTCGGAACGCGTAAAATTACCAGGACCAGTGAGACCCAGCATCCTTCAATCATTGAGCATCAAAAAGAATATTATGAAGGGCTTGCGTGGGCAAACGAAGTTGCGAAACGCGGCTATGTGGTGCTGGTGTCTGATGCTTTCCCTTTTGCCAGTCGCCGGGTGATGTTGCAGGACGTACCGGCACACCTTCGTGGAAAATTGAATGATGATGATCCCGAACGTCCTGAAAATATTGAAGCCTATAACCAATGGGCGGGTGAACACGAACATGTAATGGCTAAATCATTATTCAGCGCCGGCACAACCTGGCCGGGCGTATTTTTTGCAGAAGATCAGAAGGCGCTGGATGTATTATGTGCCCGTAAGGATGTTGACGCCAGTCGCATAGGCTGCGCCGGGTTATCCGGCGGCGGTATGCGCACCGCATTTATGGGTGGATTGGATGAGCGGATTAAATGTGCCGTTTGTGTTGGGTTTATGACTACCTGGAAAAACTTTTTGCTACATAAATCATTCACGCACACCTGGATGACCTATGTTCCATTATTACCCAACGATTTGGATTTCCCCGAAATACTCGGGTTGCGGGCACCGCTCCCCACCCTGGTGTTAAATGATAGCGAGGATCAGTTGTACACTTTGCCGGAAATGAAACAGGCAGACCGTATATTGCAGGAGGTATTTACAAAAGCAGGTGCGCGTGACCGGTATCAATGTTCTTATTACCCGGGCGTACATAAGTTCGACAGGCAAATGCAATCTGAAGCTTTTGGTTGGTTCGACAAGTGGCTGAAAGCATAATTTTTTACAGCTTTTCAAAAAAAAAAGATTGAATTCATGAACGTTAAAATATTCAAGGATACCCGGGAAATAGGAAAAGCATCAGGTGCAGAAGCGGCCGCGCTCATTCGCAATGCGATTCAGGGCAAGGGCTCGGCGAATATTATCCTGGCTACGGGTGCCAGCCAGTTTGAAACACTGAAGCAACTGATCGCTGAAGAAGATATCGACTGGAGTAAGGTAACCATGTTTCACCTGGATGAATATATCGGGCTGCCGGTTACGCATAATGCCAGTTTCAGAAAATATTTGCAGGAAAGGTTTTTATCAAAAGTGCCGGCGCTCAAGGCCGCATACCTGGTGAATGGGGAAACCGATGCACAGGCGGAGTGCGACCGGTTGGGTACACTCATCAAACAGCATCCTATTGATGTGGCCATGGTGGGCATCGGCGAAAATGGCCACCTCGCATTTAACGACCCACCCGCAAATTTTGATACAGACGAGCCATATATCGTGGTTGAATTGGATGAACTGTGCCGCAGGCAGCAAATGGGAGAAGGATGGTTTGCCACCATTGATGATGTGCCGCGCAAAGCCATCAGTATGTCGGTAAAGCAGATTATGAAATCAAAACATATTATTTGTTCGGTGCCCGATAATCGCAAAGCTGCTGCAGTTAAGAATACGCTGGAACAGGACGTAAGTAACTTGTACCCTGCCAGCATATTACAACGGCATGCCAATTGTTCCTGCTACCTCGATGAAGCTTCATCGGCCCTGGTTTCTCCTGTTGTACTTGATCGTTATCAATCCTTATCCCCTAATTAGTAGTATTACAATAATGAGCAATTCTTTCACTAAAACGATTGATGTAAGTTCCCTCACAAAACGCGACACGGTTATTTCGATCTTGATTATCGGCGTTTTGTTTTTCATTTTTGGTTTTGTTTCCTGGATCAACGCCATTCTTATTCCTTACTTTAAAATTGCATGCGAACTCACCAATTTTGAATCTTACCTGGTTGCTTTCGCGTTTTATATTTCTTATCTCGTAATGTCTGTACCCTCCTCCTATTTATTAAAAAAGATCGGTTTTAAAAGAGGGATAATGGCAGGTTTTTGGGTGATGGCGGCAGGTGCATTCATTTTTTTACCGGCGGCATATAGCAGAACCTATGAAATATTTCTCATTGGATTGTTTACCATAGGAACCGGGCTTTCTATTCTGCAAACTGCGGCCAACCCCTACATTACGGTGCTGGGTCCTAAGGAGCGCGCCGCACAACGCATCAGTATCATGGGTATATGCAATAAGGGAGCTGGTATACTTGCGCCTTTGTTGTTTGCCGCTGTAGTGTTAAGGGCAACCGATACTGATTTATTCCGTTCCTTAAGCACAATGTCTGTTGCTGATAAAAATGCAGCGTTGGATGAATTGATAAGAAGGGTTATTGTTCCCTATGCATGCGTGGGCACTGTTTTGTTTGGCCTCGGTTTAATGGTGCGCTATTCGCCACTTCCCGAAATCAATACCGAAAATGAAAGCGTTGAATTAGCTGCTGCAAATGCCGGCAAAACCAATATCTTCCATTTCCCTCACCTGATATTGGGCGCTATAGCTATTTTTTTACATGTAGGAACACAGGTTATAGCTATTGATACGATAATCGGGTATGCGAACTCCATGCATATTGATTTACTGGAAGCCAAAGTATTTCCATCCTATACTTTATTTGCCACCATATGCGGGTATATATTCGGCATTGTTTGCATTCCTAAATATATCAACCAGGTAACGGTTTTGAGAATATGTACGATGTTAGGACTGGTGTTAACGCTATTGATCATTTTTGCAAACGGGCAGGTTGTTATTTTAGGGCATAAAGCAGATATTTCTATATGGTTCCTGGTATTGCTCGGATTGGCCAATTCACTGGTATGGGCAGGCATATGGCCATTAGCCCTGGATGGTTTGGGCAGGTTTACCAAACTGGGATCTTCGGTGCTTATTATGGGGCTATGCGGTAATGCCCTGGTGCCCCTCATTTACGGCTACCTGGCAGATATGTATGACGTGCGCACGGCCTATTGGGTATTGTTTCCGTGTTACACCTACCTCGTGTTTTACGCTTTGCGGGGACATCGCATAAGGAAATGGACCTGATATGGAGCTATGAGAATAATGGCATTGTATGTTTCGAAATCTGCTATTAATGCACAGAGGGAATGTGGAAGGAATTTACATACACGCATATTTCATTTACGCTTTTTAACAATATGTATATGTTTAAACGGATGATTATATTATTTGCAATTGAATTGTGCTGCCTGCAAATGCATGCGCAGGGCTCATCTATTGGAACCCTGAACAAATTGATAGACGAAGCATCCGGAATAACGATCGCATCCACACCCGGTGTTTTTGCCTATGTGTTGAATGATAGTGGAGATACAAGCCGTTTTTTTGGTATTGACGATAAAGGGAGGTTGATCCATACCTTTTATTTTAAAGGCGTTGAAGGCAATAAAGGGGTGCGTGATTGTGAGGATATGGCAAGTGGAAAGGGAATCCAGGGAAATGAACGATATATTTACATAGGCGATATTGGCGATAATGGAGCCAGCAGGCCATATGTTACCATATATCGTACGCCCGAACCGGCGCATACCGTGGATACTGTAAGTAATGTGAATGCCGAACCGGTGTTTTTTACATATCCTGATGGACCGAGAGATGCCGAGGCGATGATGGTTGACAATATAGACAGGCTGTTGTATATTATTTCGAAGCGGGAAGATACAATAGGAATCTATACCGCTTCTTTGCAATGGAATACAGGAGATACTG
>DASUFG010000343.1:0-7751 GCA_036274715.1 Agriterribacter sp. | reverse complement strand
TTGCGGAGCGCCGTGATTTGTGATGCAGGCAGGAACTTCGTCAAATAAATTCTGAAGCCCGGATCGAAAAATGCAAATTCGCCATCTTCACGGGCGTAAATAATTCCTTTTTTTGCCAGTGCGAATATTTCGGGAGTATTTTTAAAATTCATGAGTCCGTCGCTGGCAAAATCATACAACATGTGTTTTTCTTTTGCCGAACAATCTCTCCATATAAATTCATACAGCTTTTTGTAGTTCGATACCCGGTTCATCATCTGCTCTTCCTTAATTGCAATATCGGAGGTGGGAATGCGGGAGGCAGGATCAGTATCAACAGCAGGTAAAAGATATTCTTCGACCATGGGTTCATTTCCGGGTGCTTTAATATATTTATCAATAAGCACCTTTATTCCTTCAGAGGTTGTTGTTAATCCGGCATATTTTCTAAGGAATATGTTTTTTGTAATATGCTGTATGATGCTGTAGATGCCGAAGAAAATGAATAGTACAAGAATGATGAGCACGGTTAGTTTTGCCGGATCACTCAACACCACGTATCGTTTCGGAAGCGTGGACCTGATCTGCAGGTAATTTGCCTGCAGCGAATCGGCAGTGTAACCTACTAAACCAGCCTGGAAATGATACGAAAACTGGAGTAGTGACTCTGCCTGCCTGTAATTCCACTGCCATTTTTTATCTGCCGCATTGTCTTTTAAAGCAGGAAAGAAGAGGGGATCAAAATAGCCTGTGCCTGCCGCATTGGACACCGTAAAGTAGAAATCATTAAAACTGCGTTGCGGGTCTCCTGCACCCAGGCTATCCGCGAAATCGAGTTTGTCAGCATAAATGGTATAGATGCCTTTTTCCAGGTAAACATCTTCATAGTAGGTTCTATCATAATTGCGGTTGGATATTTCTTCTTTTTTTATAGACGCAGCTCTTTCATTTATTTTTTCTGCTAAAAAAAGTTGTTGTTTTTTTACCGACTGAAGAATTTCCTGGTTATGCGAATACCAGGTAAACAATGACGACGGTAAGACTGCGGTTAAAATAATCAGTAGTACCACAAAGTAATTGTAATACCGGAAGCTTTTCTGTTGCAGCATACTTTGGGTCTGTTCTCCGGTTGCTTTCAGATTTTTGTTCCTGCGCATGATAAAAAGAAATCCTGCCGCGATATTCAAGGGAGTGATGAGCATGATAACAAGCAACAGGTAATTGTTCCTGATATCGGCAAACTTCAATACGAATGTGAGCAAGAGCATGATACCGATATATATCGCGAGAAATATGGAAAGCTGCTGGTACATATTTAAATACCGGGCTTTGGGGATAATCCAGTTTACATACGATACAGGCGATAGCAGCAGCGAGCGTTTGTAATATCCTCTCCACAAAACAAAATACCAGAGTAGCGTATACATACAACATGAAATAATGGAGAGCAGCAGCGCAAACACCAGGATCCGCATGTTTATGGGCACAATATACCGGCGATCGTAGAACGTAATGGTATAGTAAGGCAATTGGGCTACCGGGCTGATGTATAAACAATACTTTTTACCATAAAATCCCGAGCTGTTCAGGAATACTTCCTGACGGCTGGCAATCGCTTCTTTTACCTGTTTGGCCGATGACAACTGGTCAATAAAATTTTCGTGCAGGTTTTTGGTGCTGTCCGAATGAAATTGAACCCGTCCATTTCGGTCAATGATGCAAAACCCGAAACCAGCAGGTAAAATGGTGTTTGTTACGGAGCGCATCCCGGCGGAAAGAGAAACGATAAAAGCTTTTTTCACAACACTACTCTTGCTTATCACCGTTCGGAAGTCCCCATTAACCCAGTTGTACAGTGGCTCCATAGCAAATGAGTGGCCCGGTGCTCCAGGCATTTGAAGGGGAGTATTGTTTTCAAAATCCTTAAAATATTTTCTTTCTTTTATCATGGGGTAAAGAGGTGAAGAGTTAAAATCACCCTTCCTGAATTGCTGTCCGGTAGAATCTGTCCAGGCAATCCTGTCAAAATCCCTGTACACGGTACTGTCGTCTTGATGGTCGGTTAAATATTTTTGTATAACATGAGATACATCTTTTGCCGTGTCGCCCTGCAAGGGAGAGGCAACTAATGTATCAAGGATATTTAACTGCCGGTATGCCTTACCGATCTCACCGGTAAAGTTTTTACTGATCTGTTTTTCGAGTGATACCAGGTTTCCTTCTGCCCTTATATCACCGTCTTTGAGTAATATGATCTGTATAATTGCCAGGGTTAACAGGGTACTTCCAATAAAAAGGGAGAGCACAAAAAAAAGCAGGTCTCGGAATTTTATCTCTTCCTCCGGCCCCATGATAAAAAACTTGAGGACCGGAAGGGTGATAAACAACAATAAAAAGATAGTTACAAAAGCATAAATAAAGGAAGCGGGTATTTCCTGTAACTTTGACCGGTACTCACTGTTATTTACAAATCCGCACAACATCATTTGCTGGTTATCCATCGCAAATGGATAATAGAACATCTTGTAATCTATGTTCGCTACATTAATATCGCGTACGCCGGAAATAAACAATCCTTTTTTGTCTGGCAAGAGGCTATCTGTATTGATATTTTCTCCGAAAGGCAAACCCTCGTCAAGGTAAACGGAAACAGCGTTGCTGTCATTTATGCTGAGCAGCATATACGACTTAAATAGCTCATCGCGGCGCCTGTCAAAAAATGATGTAAACTTATTCTTCAGGGGCACCGAAATCAGGGTGCTTTTGCTGTCTTTCCCTATGGAATATAAGAGTTCATTTTTATTAAGGTTTACCAGCTGCACTGTAGAGTCAATAATGGGAGCCTGGCTTCTTATGATCACTTTTCCTTCAACACTTCTTGCCTTTAATTTATCCTGAAGAGACGAAGTGCCTTTGTCCGTGAGAAAGGTGGTGTATACTCTTTTGAGGTTATTGTTTTTATCCTGCACTCCC
Source organism: Agriterribacter sp. (assembly GCA_036274715.1). GTDB lineage: Bacteria > Bacteroidota > Bacteroidia > Chitinophagales > Chitinophagaceae > Agriterribacter. Next base: position 4,799 of record DASUFG010000343.1, on the reverse strand, counting down.
GACTTAATATTTTCAAGTATCAGGAAGCCATACTTATCAACGTTGGCGCGGTTAGACGGGATATAGTAGTAGTGATAGCTGAAAAAAAAGGAAATGATCAGCCCAAGCACGAGGAAAGAAAAGATCAACTTTCTTCCGGTAGGAAAGACAACGTTGGGAAGTTTCATGCTAACCGCCCTGCTACACTAATGTTAAGGACGTTGGGAAAAAGTACAAAAAGAAATTCAGTAATCAAAGGGCGCAAGCTTGACCAGGCAGCAGATGGCGGTATTATTTAGTGTATGGGGAAAAGGTATCAGGTGTCAGGTGTCAGGTATCAAGTGTCAGGTGTTAGGTGTTAGGTACCAGGTATCAGGTGTTAGCAGTTAGCTGTAAGCTATCAGCCGTGAGCTATCAGCCTGCAGCAATCAGCAATCGGCTATCAGCTATTAGCCGTGAGCAATCAGCCGTCAGCCGTCTGCCATTAGCTTTGAGCTGCGAGATTGGCCTGCTGAATCTTGCGCACCACTGATTGCTCAATGCTGAACGCTCGGTGATCGCTGAAAGCTCACTGCTTGTCGCATCTCCTTATTCGGTTCGGAGGGATTCGACCGGGTTGGCTATCGCCGCTTTTACCGATTCATAACTCACCGTTAACCATGCAATCAGCAACGCCATTACACACGCTACCAGAAATATCATCCAACCGATATCGATCCTGTAGGCAAAACCATTCAGCCAGTTATTGATGGCAAACCACGAAAGTGGAATAGCGATGCACATCGCGATAATGATCAACTTTGTGAAATTACCGGACAGTAGGTATACAATATTGAATACCGATGCGCCCAAAACTTTGCGAACGCCAATTTCTTTTGTACGTTGTTCGGCCATAAAAGCAGATAATCCATATAACCCCAGGCAGGAAATAAAAATGGCCAGGATGGCAAATAAGTTAAAAATGCTACCCATCTTTTGTTCGCCGCGGTAAAGATTATCCAGGTCTTTATCGAGGAAACTATAATTAAAAGGGTAGGAGGGGTTGAGTTCTTTGCTCACCTTTCCCAATGCCTGTATGGTAGCTTCCGTATTGCCCGGCTTTGTGCGAACCATCACGATGCCGCCATACCTGTTCTTTCTTAATACCAGCGGGTCGATGGTATATTGGAGTGATTTGAAATTAAAATCCCTTACTACACCGATAATAGTACCCTGTGTATCTCCGAACCTGAGGCTTTTGCCTACCGCATTATCTGCTTTCAATCCCATTACCTCCAGCATTTTTTCGTTCACCACATAGCTGGCGCTGTCTCCTTTAAAATCCGCAGAAAAACCTCGTCCACTCAGTGTTTTAATCTGAAAAACCTTTATAAAATTTTCGTCAACATCCATACTTGGAATCACGACCTTGCTATTGGGATCTCTGCCTTCCCACTGCACATCCAGCGTGCCGGTGACAAGTGCCGTAGGCAGATCGGAGATGACGGAAAAATCATTGGTAAGCGGATTTTGCTGTAACATGGCTTTTAATGCAGGTTGTTTATTCCACATATCGCCTGTCATGGGCATATACAACAAATTTGACTTGTCGAAACCCAGGTCTTTGTTTTGTATAAATTTCAATTGGCGGTATACCACGGCGGTACCAATTAATAACAGGATGGATACAACAAATTGTGCAACAACCAGTCCGTTGCGGAACAATAAATTTCCACCGCTCATTTTCAGTTTTCCCTTCAATACTTTTACCGGTTTAAATCCCGACAGGAACAATGCGGGATAACTTCCAGACAGCAGCCCGGTGATGAGTGCAATAGCAAAAAGACTAATGATCAACCTGCCCTCCAGCAAATGAATGGTAAGTTGTTTTTCGGCAATCAAGTTAAACGCAGGCAATAAGAGCGCCACAATACCAACCGCAATGAATAAGGAAAGAAATGAAATGATTAATGATTCTCCTAAAAACTGCAGGATGATCTGGTAACGTCCTGCTCCCACCACTTTACGAAGTCCTACCTCCTTTGCCCTCCTGGCCGAGCGCGCAGTAGCAAGATTCATAAAGTTGATGCATGCTACGAGAAGAATAAACAACGCCACGATAAAAAATATATTGACGTACTGGATATTCCCATTTCCCTGCACATCAATCTGCAGTTTCGAATGCAGGTGAATATCCGTCATGGGTTGCAAATGGAACTCGATGATTGACTTTTCCTGGTGTTCGTTGTAAATCTTCGCGATGGTCGGTATAAGTGCGGTGGCATCCCCGGACGCTGGTCTAATACTTTTATCCAGTTGCAGGTAGGTATAAAAATTAAAATTTCCCCAAACATTATTTTGCAGGTCATAATCTGATCTTGCAAGACTCGACATCGGGAATATGCAATCAAACTGCAGGTGAGAGTTCACCGGTATATTCCTCAAAACACCGGTAACAGTAAAATTCTCCTGGTTGTTGATCCTTATTATTTTGCCTAAAGCGTCTTCTTTCCCAAAATATTTTGTAGCGATGTCTTCAGTAATCAACACATTATCCGGATGCAGCAACGCCGTTTTTGGATTTCCTTTTATTAATGGAAAAGAAAACACCTGCAGAAAATTGGAATCCGCGAAGAATACACGCTTCTCCTCCAGTTTCTTACTGCCAACCTCAAAAAGTTGGGAGGAAGGTTTACTTAATCTTACCACGGCTTTTATTTGTGGCATTTCGCTTTGCAAACCCGCCCCCATGCCGGCGGGGCTTACGGCAGCCTTAAACTCTCCCGCGTTACAGGTAAGCCTGTAAAGTTGATCAGCATTGGCATGGAAGCGATCGTAGCTCAACTCATTTTGCACCCACAGGAGTATGAGTATGCTGCAAGCCATACCAATGGAGAGTCCTGCAATATTAAGCGCAGAATAGGCTTTATGACGTGTAATATTCCGCCACGCGATTTTGAAATAATTTTTGAACATAAGTTGTATTTATGATGTCTGATGTATTGATTGCTGATTTTCACCCACGTGTTCAGTCGGGCGGGCATTTCCACATTTCTCACATTTCCACATTTCTCACATTTCTCATTCGCTCCGTAATGCTTCTACGGGATTTGCAACAGCTGCTCTTACCGTATGAAATATAACCGTAAGCATCGTTATCATCAATACCACCAGTGCTGAAAGTATGAATGGCATTATACTTAGCCCGGTATTGTAGGGAAATATCTTTAGCCATTTGGCCATAAAATACCATGCAACCGGGAAAGCGATAATACACGATAATCCAACCAGCACAACAAAGTTTTTTGTAATCAGGGGAACAATCTGGCTAACATTCGCCCCCATTACTTTTCGGATACTGATCTCTTTCTGCCTTTGTTCTGTTGTAAACGCAATCAAGCCTAAAAGTCCAAGGCATGTAATAAATATCGTAAGTACCGAGAAAGCTGTAAATATTTTTCCCCGCTTTTGATCGGCGGCATATTGCGAATCAAAATCCTGGTCGAGGAATGTATACTGGAATGGAATTTCGGGAAATATTTTTTTCCAGGTGTTTTCTATACCTGTAATAGCGGAAGAAATATTTGCAGTGCTTAATTTTAGCTGAATAAGATTGGTATTGGGTCTGTACAATAAAATCAATGGAGTAATAGGATTATATAGTGACTTTTGATTGAAGTCTTTCACTACGCCTACCACCTCAAGATAGTTACCTGAAGTATCACCGGGAAATTTCACTCTTTTGCCAAGAGGATTATCGCCCCAACCAAATTCCTGTACCATTTTCTCATTCACCAGCATACCACGCAGCGTATCTGCGAGTCCTGAAAAGTTTCTGCCCTTTACCAATGTAATACCCAGCGTTTTAATATAGTCTTCATCAATGGCATATACATCTACTCCTTTATCTACATATCCATCCTTTGTTTGAATGGAGAATAGGTTAAAGCTATTTCCCTGCCCCGGTACTGAGCTTGCCGAGCTAACAGAAAGCACCTGCGGGTTATTGCGCATTTCATTCTTAAAAGAAAGAACAGCACTTTGTATATCCCTGTCTGTAACAGCCGATGCAGTCATTACCTGGGCTTTATCAAAACCAAGGTCTTTATTTCTTAAATATCGAAGCTGCCCGTATACCACCCATGTACAAATGAGCATGATCATGGAGATAGAAAATTGAATCACTACCAGCGCCCGCCTTAGCGTAACGTTGCTGGAGCTTTTTGCCAAACTCCCCTTCAATACGTGCACAGGATTAAATTTCGACAGGTAAAAGGCCGGGTAGCTGCCGCCAACAATGCCTACAAATACAACTACCGCCAACAGTATAAGAATGGTATCGGGTTTAAACAAGGTGCGGAATGAAATGAATTTTCCTGAAAGGCTGTTGAACATTGGCAAAAACAGCGCAATAAGGCCAATACTCACCAACAAAGCAAAAAATGCGGTGAGGGTAGATTCAATAAGGAATTGAGAAACGAGCTGCGATTTAGTGGATCCCGTCACTTTTCGTATTCCTATTTCCTTCGCTCTTCTTGCCGACCGCGCCGTAGTTAAATTCATGTAGTTAATGCAGGCGATCAGCAGCATAAAAAAGGCTACAGCCGAGAATATATAGATATAAGACATGCTACCTGTTTCTTCTGGCTCGTTTGCGGTAGTGGAATGAAGATGTATGGACGTGATGGGTTGTGCTTCAAACCTTATTTTAATGTTATACTGCGCAAAAATGGAAGCCAGGTATTTATCGTACATCGGTTTCATTTTGTTCTCGAAAGTTGCAGCGGTAGTTCCGGGTTTGAGCAGTACGTAAGTATAATAGTCGAAACTTCCCCAATTGT
>DASUFG010000342.1:0-3348 GCA_036274715.1 Agriterribacter sp. | reverse complement strand
TTTGTGGCTGTTGGTGTAATTGCCGGCTGGTTAATCACCGCCCGTTTCGCAAAATACATCCACCAACAACACCGGCTTATCAGTAAAAAGCAAGCCATCCTCAACCAGTATGCGGGTATTTTAAAAACCTTTGCAACGGTTGAAGCGGGATCATCTTCTTTATTGAAAACGCTTCATCATACCTCAGGGAGCGCCTATGGGGCGATTGGCAAACTGGCAAAACTGTCTTCGTTTTTCGATCAGCGACTGAACCTGCTCGTGAATGTTTTTTTAAACAGTCTTATACTGTATGATATGCAATGCATATTGGCATTGGAAAGATGGAAGCATGCGTTCAAAAATAATTTTTCTACCTGGGTTGAAGCGGTTGGTGATATTGAATGCCTGAACAGTTTGGCAGGTTTTGCTTTTAATCATCCCCATTTTTGCTATCCCTCTATGAACGAAGGTGAAATACCAGGGATTAATGCTACCCAGGTAGCACATCCGCTTATTCCGGAAGGGGAATGTGTTGCCAATGATTTTGAAACCGGAAACAGTGATCGGTTGATGTTGGTTACCGGGTCTAATATGTCGGGCAAAACCACCTTCCTGAGAACCCTCGGCATCAATTTGATCCTTGCACAAAGCGGTGCCCCGGTGTATGCCACCTCGTTCAGGTTTACACCCATGGAGATATTGACCTCCATCCGTGTTAATGATTCCCTGCAGGAACATACTTCATATTTTATGGCTGAATTGAAGCGCCTGCAACAAATCATACTGCGGCTGCAAACCGGTAAGCCAGCCCTGGTATTAATTGACGAGATTTTACGGGGAACCAATTCGGAAGATAAAACTCACGGATCGGAACAGTTTATTAAGCAACTGCTGCAATACCATTGTATTACGCTTTTTGCTACACACGACCTTACATTAGCTACGCTGGAAAATGAATATAAAGGAATAATCAGCAACTATTGCTTTGAAAGCATCATACAAAATAACACCCTGCATTTCGACTACAAATTGCAAAAGGGGGTAGCTAAAAATAAAAATGCTTCTTTTTTAATGAAAACCATGGGTATTATTAAAGGTGAATAAACTGCCGATGAAGAAATGCTAAAAAGGCTCGCCATGTGTTTTGCGGATAAGCCGCTCTACCAACGACGGGAACAGGCGAATCGTTTGTATAAAATAGTTAGTGAGCCATTCCCTACCCAATACACTCTGTACCCAGCGCCCTGTTCTTAATCTTTCCCGGAACATGTTATTCCAGTTGGTTTGATAGGTCGTTTCCATGGTGTGTCGATCGATTTTACCGTGCAGGAAAAGATCAAGTTCTTTGAATGCAATTTTACTGGCATGCATAGCCATACTCATGCCGTTACCACATAGTGGTGCAATCATGCCGGCCGCGTCGCCGGCCATCAGTATATGGTGTTCCCATTGTAATTTTTTTTCAAAACTGAGCTGCGCAATGGTTACCGGGAACTCGTCCAAAAAAGTGGCACTGCTGAATATCTTGTCTAAATAGGGGTTTCGGCGCAGTATTTTTTGTTCCAGCAGTTCAATAGAATTATCGCATTGGTGAAGGTGTTGGGCAGTGGTAAGGTAACATAAACAATATTTTCCTTCTTCCACCTGCGATATCCCGCAATACCCATTTTTGAAATTATGAAGCGCAATATAATCTGATGGGAAATCTGTTTTAATATGATATTTAACGGCGATATAGTTGTTGAGTTTGCCGGATTTTTTTTGTGTAAAGCGACGCTTCCATTTAACATCGAGATTGCTCCGCTTTCCAAAACTACCGCAGGCCAATTTAGCCTTGCACATCAATGAACCATATTGTACATGAAAATAAGAGTCGTTGAACCACACATTATCCACTTTTGTTTCTTCCATTACTACTGTTCCAAGGCTGCGGGTAAGATTGGCGAGATAGGCGTCTAATTTATAACGGCTGATGCCAAACCCGCCCAGTGGTAAGCGGTGTTCAACATATTTGCCCGAAGGGGCCGACACGATCAGGTTCCTGATTTGGGGAAGCTTCCAGTCGCTTAAGGGAACGCCAATTTCTTCCAGGAAATTCCAGCATTCAAAACTTACATATTCGCCACAAACTTTATGAAAGGGATATTTTTCTTTCTCAAATAATATCACACTATGCCCTGCTTTGACCAGTTGAATAGAAAGGCAAAGTCCGGCTAATCCTCCACCTACAATGGCCACATCGTATGTTTTATTATTTGTCATGATTTTACGGTAACCAGCCACCGGAATGCCCATTTCCACTCAATGGAGTAATGCTGAATGCCTGCACGTTGCATCATGCTCACCCAATCTTTTTTAATAAAACCCCGCTGAACGGATAATGGTGCGTCGTTTTTTACAAGGTAACTCTTTGAAAACAAACTGGTGAGTGCCTTTATCGAATAATAGGCTAAAAAATGACGATGAAGATCGTTAATGAAGAAGCCCATTTTACTGTTTAAGCGCATCCATAGCATCATTTCTTCCAAAGCATCGGCGTTGAAATGATGGCAGAACAGCGACGAAAAGATAATGTCGGGTTTTTGATCGCTAAATTTTACCAGGTGATAGTCAGAAAATATCCACTCGTATTTTTCTCCCGGGAAATTGTTTTTTGCAAGCTCGATACATTCTTTTTTTTTGTCAATGCCTGTCATCCGAACAGCGATATTGTTTTTTGTACACCACCTGTCAATGGACCGTAAATTATCTCCGCCGCCGCATCCTGTTTCGCAGATGCTGATGGGTTGCCCGTTTTTTTTTGGAGTAGCTAAAATTTTCTTCAACCCTGAAATAGTAATGGCATGACCCCCAAGCCAGGTATTGATAAAATCCAGTTCTTTCATATTTTGCCGGATATCATCAAATGGGATGTCATCATTATCCAGCAACTCTTTCCGTGTTGAACGTTGCATACCAGCAAGATTAATTTACCTGAGTTCTCCCACAAATGTTTCCATAGTGAGCCCGGGGCCAAATGCGGCGCCTAATATTTTTCGACCACTCCGGCCAGCATCTCGTATTATTTTTTTCAATACGAATAAAATGGTTGGTGAAGACATATTACCGAATTGCTGCAATATCTCCAGGCTTGGATACAATGCCTCATCATTTAAATGCAGGCTTTTCTTTGCCGCCTCGAGTATTTTCTTACCACCGGGATGAATGCACCAGCGTGTGATTTGTTCTTTGCCAATGCCCGCTGATTGTAACGCCCGAAGAATCAACTGTTCAAAATCTTCGGCGATCAGGTCCGGAATATAGCCGCTTAGTGTCATTAAAAATCCGGAGGAAGACAGTTCCCAGGCCATATCTTTTTTACCCCTGGGG
>DASUFG010000341.1:0-7814 GCA_036274715.1 Agriterribacter sp. | reverse complement strand
ATATTAAGCTTTCCGGGCCACGAGGCTTCTTTATGTGGCCAGCTTAACCAGGTGGCGCAGTGTGGTGCAAACTCTGCCGGAAAATAATAACCCAGTTTTTTGGGTGTATTAAAAACAGGCAACCCGGGAGCAGTAGCACCTTCTGAATGGTTTCCGGATGAATGAGACGAACCCGCGTTGAGCGAGTATAATGCCTTGTTCCTTTGTTTCAAAATTGCTGTATTGAAGCGTTAAACGTGAATATATGTATTGGTGTTCCGGACTAAATTAATCCCCATCAATATAGCGCCGGGTAATGGGTTGATAGCTGTCGATTCTCCGGTCCCTCAAAAAGGGCCAATGGGTTCGGTATTGGTCGGTTTTTGATGTATCAAGAGTTATCGTATGTACTTCCTCTTTATCGTGTGACGCCTGGTAAAGGATTGTGCCAAAAGGGTTCGCCACAAAGGATCCACCCCAAAATTTCATATTGCCATCCTGTTCGAACCCAACCCGGTTTACACTCACCACGTGTACACCATTGGCCACAGCATGGCTGCGCTGTATGGTTTGCCAGGCACTGTATTGTTCTGTATTCGTAACCTCATCCTGCGAGGTAGCCCAGCCGATCGCCGTGGGGTAAAACAATATCTCAGCTCCCATTAATGCTGTTATGCGGGCAGCCTCGGGATACCATTGGTCCCAGCAAATCAATACACCGATCTTGCCAAATTTTGTGGTAAAGATTTTATAGCCTAAATCACCAGGAGTAAAATAGAATTTTTCGTAATAAGCCGGGTCATCAGGAATATGCATTTTGCGGTATTTACCCAAATAGGTTCCATCGGCATCCAGCACCGCGGTGGTGTTGTGATATAATCCTTCGGCTCTTTTTTCAAATAAAGAAGCGATAATGACGACTCCCGTTTCTTTTGCCACTGCGCTTAACGATGTGGTGGATGGCCCGGGAATGGCTTCCGCCAGTTTAAAATTTTCGTAGTTCTCTTCATCGCAAAAGTAAAGTGAAGTGAATAATTCCTGCAAGCACACGACCTGCGCACCCTTCTTTGCAGCCTCCCGGATTTTCTCGATCGCTTTTTGCAGGTTTTCATCCTTGCTTGCGGTACAACTCATTTGTACCAATCCAACGTTAATGTTGCCCATAAAATGGTATGCTTGAAAAAGCGAAATTAAACCTAATATTCAATTCCTGCTTTTTTTCACTGCCGGGTATTGAGGTTGGAAGGCTGAGCATTATCTTTCCCGTGGAAGACCAAAAAAATGCTTATTTGATTGGTTGCCTGTACCCCCGGTTGTTCCCGCTCACAGCGCGCTACTAAAAACTTAGCATATACCCAAGTTTTATAACGGGTATTTATGGACTAAAATGTAAAGAATTTGTGAAAGCACTTATTATTGTATTCAAATTTATCCTACTTTTATACAAGTATATATGGCATTTTATGCAGGTATATACATTTTCAGCGAATTTCTTATATCCTCCTGACATACCATAACGGCCCTCGCCTCCCTTGTTTATTTGATATTTTCAAAAAACCAAATTTGCTATTATGGTACTTAAATTTTACCCTGCTTACCTACTTTTTTTCTTTGTTGTCCTGTGCGCTAATGTGGCATCTGCACAAACTAACCTGGCTGTTGGACGACCTGTAACCGTGTCCTCCACACAGGGTGGCTTTCCCGGGGCAAATGCGGTTGATGGTAGTTTGGGTACTCGCTGGAGCAGTGCTTTTACAGATAATGAATGGATATATGTTGACCTCGGGCAAAATTTTGATTTAAGTGAAGTGCGGCTGACCTGGGAAACAGCATACGGAGTTGATTTTAATATTGAAGTTTCTGATGATGCGATTTCATGGACTGTTGCAAGTGCCATCACAGGCAATGCCAGTCTTAATAATACAATTCCAATGACGGGTTATACCGGTCGTTATGTAAGAATGAACGGTACGTTGCGTGCAACGCAGTGGGGCTATTCATTATTCGAGTTTGAAATATATGGAACAGCCTTAAACCTGGCGTATGCAAAACCGGTGCTATCTTCATCCAATGAAAGTGCCGCCTACCCTCCCGAAAACGCCGTGGATGCCAATGCCACCACCACACGCTGGTCCAGCGCATATGCCAATAACCAATGGATTGCTGTTGACCTGGGTGATATTTATGATCTCACTTCGGTGGTACTGCGTTGGGAAACTGCGTTAGGACGCGACTACAATATAGAGGTTTCTGTTGATGGCGTTACATGGGTGGTAGCAACAACCATTACCAACAATGCTACTTTTGTTAATACTATTGATATGACCGGCACTTCGGCCCGGTATGTGCGGATGTTTGGTCTTGTTCGCGGAACGCAATGGGGTTTTTCATTGTATGAACTGGAAGTGTATGGTGACCTCGCTACCACGCCTCCGCCACCAATGACTGTAAACCTCGCCTACATGAAACCTGGTACATCGTCCTCCAATGAAAGCGGTGCATACGTTCCTGCCGGTGCCTTTGACGGGCTTGGAACCAATATTGTAAACGGAAAGTCCTACGATGGAAATAATGTTGAATATCCCCGTTGGGCAAGTGTAGCGGCCAGTAATAATGAATGGCTGTCGGTTGACCTGGGAGCGGTTTACGAAATTAGTGAGGTGAGATTGTTCTGGGAAGTTGCATCTGCCAACGACTACGAAATACAGGTATCTGAGGATGGCATAACCTGGACAACTGCAAGTACTGTTACTGACAATCCTGCCACAACTTATACAAATATTATCCCTCTTACACCGGTTCCGGCAAGGTATGTGAGGATGCAGGGAATAACGCGTAACACTGGTTATGGCTATTCTCTATACGAATTCCAGGTGTATGGACTTAATACGATCCTTCCGATTATTCTCAGCGATTTTTCTGTTGTGAAAAAAGACAAGAGTGTGCAGTTGCTTTGGAATGCCAGCATGGATACCGAAAGCCGCTTTAACATACAGCGCAGCGCCAATGGTATTGATTTCACAACCATAGGATCGTTGTATTATCCAACAGGAACCAATGGATTAGTGAATAAATACAATTATGTAGATGAAACTCCATTGGAAGGTGCTAATTTCTACAGGCTGGAATATACCGAAACCGGTGGAGCAACATTATATTCCGACATAGTGAGCGTAAGGTTTGCCGAGCAGAGAAACTTCCTGGTGGCACCCAACCCGGTAGTTGGAAATGTAATCCGTGTTGAACTGGATAGATCCAGGCAAACAAAAATTACTTTGCGACTGGTAAGCATCACCGGTAAAGTAATAGAACAGCAGGAATTTAATTCAGACGGTAAAGTATTCAATATGAGATTGAACAGGTTTGTAGCACCCGGCAGTTATATATTGCAGGTTATTGAAGGTGGGCAATCTACCCGGTCAAAACAGGTTCTCATTAAATAACGGAATATTGGTCAGATAGCCCATTTTAAAATACTGGGGATAGTTCATAATAAAGAAACGTTAGGATTAAGAGCCTGGCGTTTCTTTTTTTTCAGCTGCCTTTGAATTCCTGCCCTTGAGCCTGGCATGTAGAGATCGATGGCATACCAGGGATCTGGTGGCTAATTTTCAGTATCGGTTTATTGGAACGTTTTTTCGCACAGCATCGTTTTTGACGGGATTCAAAATGCAGAGGTTCGCATTACCTTGAAGAGACAGGCTGGAAAATGGTGAGCGAGATGAGGCGTAAAACGCTACACTTGATCAGACAAACACTTCAGCTAAAAGCATTGATCGTGCCGGATCAAATACTTTTTGGCAATGCCCTTCCGGGCTTGAAAAGGGCTTGACAAGAAAATATTTGGTGAACCATGTATTGAAAGCTTAGACTTATCCAACAGCGTCTCCAGGGTCAGGTAGTGAATATTACAGGTGAGGAAATATATAGCAATTGGTCCAAAAGATTGTGCTAATTGTTGCCAACGCCCGTTTTTTAGAGATAAACCTGCGATTCGTTTGAAAAATAATATCATGTGTATCTTACCGGGTTGCCAATGGTAATGTTGCAGCCTTGCCTGCTAAAGTGTAATAACAACAGTTTTACTTTTTACAGCCCTCATGCTACGTGCCGGGGAGTCAGGTGGCTTTGGAGCTGCCTTTTCAACTGGTGTTGTTGTGAATATATATTTCCGTATAAGGGGAGCATTTTCTGCAACGGTCTCTTGTTCATTTCTTTCTTTGTTTTTTTTAGAACCGGTTAATTCAATCACTTTTTCGTGGACCGCTGAAGGTATTTCTGAAGAAACAAAATCAGGGAAGCCCTCCATGTTGAAGGTAAATTCGAAAACGCGATGCCCATTTTTTTCGTCACCCCACTGCATTCTGTCTTCAGCACTATTTCTCCACATCCCCCTTTGTTTTTCAGCCATCTGAATCGATTTTTCTCCCAGGCTGTCTACACTCGAATTCCTCTCCATCAATGATTTATTTAACTCTTTTAAATTTTCTCCCGGTGAATGGCTAAATAAAAAATCATCATTCTTCTGAACGGCGCGTCTTTTTGCATTATTCTTTTTAATCTCTCTTTCAAAGCGTTCCATTTCCATTTCGTTTATATTATCAAATTGCAATTGGGCATTATTAAATTGCTTTTCAAATAAAACATGTAATTGTTGCTGTTGCTGGAGGAGTTTGTTTTTTTGTATTTGAGCTTCGTCCATTAATTTAATTACATCATCAAACGATACCACTTTATCTTTTGTTTTTGTCGGGTGAGTGAGATTCCATAGCTCGTATTCCAGTAATTCATCCCCGGGTTTAAAAGCATCTTCGTTCTTATTATTCCAGCGGCTGCCATCCAACGCCGGTGATGGCGCAAAGAAGTAAATTGTGTCCCCATGGTTTTCAGCGCTTAGGTTGGTTTCTCTTTTCAGAGTGGGAGGCAAAGGAGGGAGAGGAGGCAATGGGGGTGCAGTTTGCCGAACCTGCATTTCATCCGCTAAGCCCGGCGCAAAATTGGGGGCAACGCCTGAAGATGTGCCGGGATAAATATCGCGGGGAGTACGGCTGCGGGAAGTTGGTGACACGTCGCGCATAGCCATCTTAATGCCTTCCGATTTTGACAATGAAGGGATACCATTGCCGGCAGATGTAAGACTGTCTGTAGCTTTGAGCGATATCACTGCTTCGTCCCTGCTTTCGCCTGAACCGGCAATTACATTACGATGCGAAGACGGCGCCAACCAGGCAACTGATATCATCATGAAAGTGGTGACAGCAAAAGCCAGCAATATTTGGCCGTAGTTGAAGTTTGTTGTTTTTACATTCATTATCCGTTTCACTCTTCCAAGCAATTGGTTATTGCCGCCTGTAGCGGCTATAGCTAATGGATGTACACCTACCCGCATTTGTTCGAGCGAAAGCAGGGCAGAGGCGTAACTATGAGGATCGAAACGGCGCTGTAATACAAAATCATCACAACAATGCTCCCTTTCTTTTTGCAGCGATTTACCCAGTAAATGAACAAAAGGATTAAAAAACAGGATAGTTTCTATCACTGACGCTATAATATTAATGAGGTAGTCGTTCCGCTTAATATGGGCCAGTTCATGCAATATTACCGATTCAACCTGCTGGGGGGTAAGATGATTAAAAGCAGCCAGGGGTAATAAGATAACAGGTTTAAAATAATTTAAGGTAGCCGGAACACTAATATAGTTACTGAGAAAAATATTCACCTTTTTTCCAATGCCTATTTTCTGCGCATACTTTTCTACCAGGTTGATCCAGTAGGCATCTATCGGGAGTAAGCCTTTTGCCTTCATATGGCCAACGTGCAAATAGGCTTTTAGTAATTTTACCGACAACAACAACAGAACAATAAGGTAAGCAGCAGAAATATAAGGAAGGTATTGATTAATAAAAGCAACCAGGTTGTTTTCAAACAATGACACGCGGGAAATATCTTGTACGGCCATCGTCAAAGATTCTTTTCCAGGAAGCGCAGATAAATACTGGTTGATGGTGACTACTTCACTGTATTTATCAGCCAATGTAAAGCAAAACCATACGAATGATCCCAACAGAAATGCAGCGGCAAACACATGCTTGACCGATGGGCTAATTTTCCGGTTTATATTATGTATTAACTGGTAAATCAACCATAGCAATGCCGATTGCCATATGCTGGCAGCTATGGTCCATCCAAGGGCAATTAAAAATGGTGATTGATATATAGCAGTCATTGGAGCAGTTTTATCATTGCTTTTTCAATGAGTTCAACAATTTCTGTATTTCTTCCAGTTCATCGCTACTGGCTTTATGATTACCCAGGGCCTGCATGACCAGTTGTGCCGGTGAACCCGAAAAAAGGTTGTCTATCATTTTACCTACGAAATGTTTTTGCGTTTTTTCCCGGCTTACCAGGGGTTGGTAAATATGTGTTTTGGAAGAATCATCCCTGCTCACCAAACCCTTTTCATGCATGATCTGCATCAATTTCAGGGTAGTGGTATAGCCAACATCCTTACTGGCAGACAGGGCTTCATGCACCTCTCTGACTGTGGCATTTTCCTTGCTCCATAATACCTGTAAAATCTCCAGTTCGCTCTCCGTAGGCTTTGATGTTTTTTGTGCCATGTATACGATTTTTTTCGTAACCGAAAATACGAGTTCGTTCGTAATAAACAAAGCGTTCGCAAAATTTTTGCAATTTTTTTTAAATGGGAGAGTAAGGCGGGGGCGCAAAGAAAAAGGTCAAAAAGAGAAAAAACTTTGTTCTTTCTCTTCTGACCTCCTGCTTTTACCCTATAATGAGTTTACTGTTTCAATAACTTAATTACGTTAACCGTGCCGTCTTTATTAACCAGCTGCAATAAATAAATCCCTCGCTGCAGCCGCTGTATATTCAGCGGGAATGTTCCTCCGCCCCCGGTTTGTGATGGTATGTATTTTAATACGGTTTGTCCGTTGCTGCTTAATACATTTACCCGGGCCACCGGTTTACCGGTTTGAATATACACCTGGTTGGTAGCGGGATTGGGGTATACTCTCAACAAGGCCTCATTGCCGCCATTACATTGAATTTTTACCGTTTTTATTTCAGTGCTCGAGTGTTTACCATCAAAATCTACCTGCGTAATGCGGTAATAGTTAATGCCGTTGGCAGGAGATTCATCTGTGTATTTATAGGTATTCAGGTTGCTGCTATTGCCCATGGCCCCAACCCGGGCTATTGCGGTAAACGTTGAACCGTCGGTACTGCGTTCTACTGTAAAATGGCTGTTGTTTTGTTCAGAAGCGGTTTCCCATTGCAATAACGCTTTGCAACCTTCAGACTTAACTGCAAAGGAATTGAAGGTAACGGGAAGAATAATATCATTGATGCTGCCGATGAGTATTGCTGTAATAACTGTGCCTGCCGGGATAACCCCTTTCAAGGTAGAACCCTTGGTTAATCCACTCGCATAAGGAGTGGGGAGACTGCTAGTAGAGCTCAGATCAATCCAATCAAGGGTTTTCGTATAGCCTATCAGCCGGAGGTCACTGGCTTGCAAACCCGGAAACGCAGTCAGGTTGGGTATAGAAACGGTGATGGTTTGGTCGGCTGTCATTGCGAGGGGAGTACTAAGACCATCTGTCTGATCCTGGAATTGCCAATCCCAAAATCCTGCTCTCGCAATGCTGATGTCAGGTAGTTGAAACGGTAAAAAGTCCGTCAAAAACCCTGAGTTTTGAGTTGGATCTTTGGTTTGCGGATCATATACGTCGCCATCCACCCAACCTACGGTAAGCTGCAATTGAGATTGGGTTTCGTCAAAAGCACCCTGTCTTCGCAACTGGTACACAGCGTTG
>DASUFG010000340.1:0-6825 GCA_036274715.1 Agriterribacter sp. | reverse complement strand
GCCCGACCATGATCAATATATCAGGCGATTTGGTAATAAGCCTCCATCTGAAACAGAAATTATAAATACCTATTATGGCTTCATTCGTGCCATCAGGTCACATTACCCGGATGCGCATATTATTTGTGCACTAGGTAGTATGGGCGCGGTGGCGCCGGGGTCTCCCTGGCCGGACTATATTAAAAAAGCAGTAGTCAAACTAGGCGATAAGAAAGTATACACGCATTTCTTTTCCTATCTTAATGGAGACGGACATCCGAATGCCAACGAACATCAAATCATGGCGAACAGTCTTATCCATTTTATTGACAGCCATATACAATGGTGACTTTTTTTTGCCGGGGAAAGATATACCGTTGGTACTAGTGAATGCCGCATGTGTGCTATTTCAAAATCATTTGCAGGTGAGAAAGCGTAATATCAATTTCCTCCGCGGTATTATAAATGCTCATGCCCATGCGCGTTAGTCCGCCTTTTTCCAGAAGTCCTAATACCTGTATGGCGCGGATGGCGTAAAAGTGTCCATCCCAGGCACAAATATTTTTCGTGGCAAGATGAGCACACACCTGTTGCGCTGTTTTACCCTCAACAGTAAATGATACAGTGGGAGAGCGATGCCTGCTGCTAAAATCCTGGCCAACCATATCCACTCCCTTCATTTGCTTCAACCCGTTATAAAGTTGCACCGCCAGGGCATGCTCATGCTCTCCCAGTTGACGGTAAGCGTCAATCAATGATTCACGCAGGTTAGCGCCTGCACCCTGGGCTGCTATAAAATGTACCGCTGCTGTAACGCCGGCAATAGCAGCATGATTAAGGGTTCCGGTTTCAATACAAAAAGGAGCCTGCTGATCTGCAGTGCGCAGCCGGTCTGCCCGGATACTATTTAACAACCCGGGCTTACTATACAAAATGCCTGCATGGGGGCCATAAAATTTATAAGCCGAACACAAAAGAAAATCACAGCCGAGTTGTTGTACATCAATAGAAAAATGCGGTGCGTATGCCACCGCATCAACCATGAGCCATGCGTTATACCTGTGCGTAAGCTTTCTTGCCAGTTGCACATTATTAACGGTACCGAGCGCATTGGACGCCATCCCCATAGCTACCAGTCTTGTACGTTCATTTATTTTTTCTTCCAGGTCATCATAGTCGAGTGTACCATCCTGGTTCATGCAAATTTCGCGAACGATGATGCCCCGTTCCCTGAGCACCAGCCACGGTCCCCGGTTGCCTTCATGATCCAGTTGCGTGATCAGTACTTCATCTCCGGGTTGCAATACACGCCCAATGCCGTGGGCCAGTGAAAAATTCAAAGTGGTCATATTTTGACCGAATGAGATCGTGTGAGCGCCTTCCGCACCCAGTAAGGTCGCGGTTGCTTCCCGGGCCTGTTGTAATATGCTGTCAGTTTCCCGGGTAGTGATAAATTCTCCATGGGTGTTTGAATTGGAGGTGGTATAATAGCCCGAAACAGCATTAATAACATCAACGGGTACCTGCGTTCCTCCGGGGCCATCCAGGAATATCATTGGATAGCTGTTATATATCCGTTGAAGGGCCGGAAACTTGTCGCGGATGAATGGTGTATTCAGCATATGTTATTGTGTTGCTTGATCGAAAATAAAGAAGTGGCAGGACTTTGTCGCTATACTTTTTATAGGGTTTCCTGTTACTGCACATACATGATTGCGGTAAACAAACTATTTGATGGATCAGATCGCTCATTTTAGTTTGGCTGGTTTTGTTTTTTCGTGGCGATAGTATTGGTTAACCCATAAGAAAGGCTGCCCATCTGGACAGCCGATCTCAAAACTAACTGCTCGTTTAACTATTGTATGTGTAAAAAAGGACCCCTTTTGAGAAGCACCTTTTTTATTTCCATGGAGTATCTCTTCTTTCAATTGTTCCAGGATGTAGATTTGGTGCAGCCATATTCGCATCCCACCATACTCTTTTTGCCAGTTCATCCGTTCCGCCCATGCGGTCGATCGCTTCTTTATTGTTAACACTGTTAATTAAACGCTCGCTATTAGGGTAATGCTGCCTGCGCGGAGAAACGGGAATTAACCCGGTGGATCTTTGGGCTGCAACCAGTACCCTCGGGTAACCGGTTCTTCTCCATTCAATCCATCCTTCCAGGGTGTTTGGATAAATCGCTATGATTTTCTGGTTCATAATTTGCTCCAGTTTTTGTTCGTCTGATCCTGCAAGAGTAGTAACCGGGGACGCAAGGAAGGCATCCACCTGGCTCTGTTTCATTTCTTTGTAATCTAAAAATTCATCCACATCAACACCAGGGCCATAAACAAGCTCCAATAAGGCGGGCATCTGACCCCTACCCCTGTTATACAGATCCCGTACTTCTGCAATATTGGCTTCTATACCTCTTTTAAAATAACTGTTTGCATCGCCACTCCTCAAATTGAACAAAGCTGCTTCAGCCAGCGCAAAATAAACCTCGGAGCTTCTCAAAATAGGTTTCTCTATTACCGATACGTACCAGAACAAGCTGAATATAGAAACTGAGCCTGAACCATAAGGATACTTATACTCCACATCCACATCACCCAACAGCGGTTGCGCACGAAAACCAAATGGCGTGTGGGGAGGGTTTAACGTGGCACCATTCAGCACAGCGGTATCCGCTATCACTTTTGTACGTGGATCCAGGGGGTTGTTGGAAGGAGAACTACCGACAAGGATGTCCAACATGCCTTTCCCAACAAGCTGGTGATTAATATAATCCTGCCTTTCGTTTTCATCAACACCATTCGCTATGCCATTATATCCCTGGTTCCGGTGCGCTTCAATATCGTCTGTGGTGTATATCGCAGCATCGTCAACCCTGCTTGTAATTAAGTCCGATTCCTGCAGATCACTTATATTATCCTTCGCCATTTGCTCATCTGTATAGCGTACGCGCAAAGCCAATCTCAGCCTCAGAGAATTGGCAAATTTTTTCCATTTTGCTACATTACCTCCATAATAGAAATCAGCATTGCCGAAACTTTGTTTTGTGGCATCCAGTTCCGCTGCAGCTTCTTTTAATTCCTTAAAGAAATCTTCATAGATGCTTTTCTGTGTATCATATTTGGGAGATGCAATAGCCTCGTCTGGCGCTTTATTGGCATCAATATAGGGTATATCTCCGTAAACATCGGTGGCTTGCGAATACACCCAAACCTTCAATATCCTGGCAATCGCTTTTTTATTTACGAGTTCGGGATCATTCTCAGTTTTTCGGATTATGGATGCCAGGTTATTACAATAAGATGTATAGGCGGCATTCCACGCCCCATCATCAAAATGGTCAACAAAGGGTGCGTTATCTACACGAACGGTCATGCCGCAGAAATCGCCGGCGTCGGCAGCGCCCAAACCTCCGCCTATTCCATATTGTACACCACTCAACAGGAACTCAGGCGTTACCAGTTCTTCAGACAGCAACGCCGGGTTTGTATTCAGCTCATCAAAGTTCTTGGTACACGCACCAGCCAACATAAGAGCCAAAAAGAGAAGGCTTAGGTTCTTTATTTTTTTATACGCTTTCATGTAATAATTTTTTAATTTTTAAGCCATATGGATTCCGAACGTATTCCGGGATGAAATTGATAACCGATTGTCATCTTCTGCGATCCGTACCATTGAATACCCGAAAATGCGATGATTGATTTCATTGTCGTTCATTAATAGCACTGGCATGATATTAAAAAGTGAAATTGACGTTAAGTCCATAACTCCTTGTTGTAGGCATACTGAATACCTCAACACCTGTTGCTCCCGCTGTTGTATTAAGATTGGTTTCCGGTGAAATACCCAGGCCCTGCATGTGTTCTTCGATATACCAGAGATTTCTACCCACCAGGGATAACCTGATGCTCTTAAACGGTGTTTTTGTGAGGATGGAAGGTGCAAAGGAATAATTCAAAATAACTTCCCTCAACATTACGAAACTGCCATCCAATACAAACTCCTCACCCACCTGGCCCCAGGCCCTGTAAGACCAGGCTGTTTGTCCATCCACAAGTATGGTGTTCGGCTCGTATTTAATAACGTTACCGCCGGCATCTTTAACTTCCACTACCCCGGGCAAGGGTTCTGAATGTTCCCTGTATTGTTCGGTAAACTTACCTGTTCCGTTAGCCACCATCCTGTACTTGGTGTCTGAATTGATTTGATTGCCCTGGACAAAATCGATTAAGAAGTTTAGTGAAAACCCTTTATATGTAAGCGTGTTGTTTAAGCCGCCGGTCCATTTGGGAGTAACGTTTCCTAAAATACTTATACTATCCTCCCTTGCATAAGAACCATCAGCTGCAACGATCCGTTGGCCATCTGGCGCCCTTTTGTATCTATACCCTACAATGTTACCAAACCGTTGCCCGGTTCTAGCTTCAATATGGGCATCCTGCGCCGTTTCGTTAAGAAAAAATGTCTCTATGCCAGGTGCCAGTTCAATTACTTTAGATTGGTTTTTTGCGTAGTTAAAAGAAAGGTCCCAGCGAAAGCCATTGTTTGAGCGAACCGGGTTCACATTAAGGGATAGTTCGATTCCCTTGTTTTCAATATTACCGGCATTAACAATTTTGGTGGTATAACCGCTGGCAGATGAGATAGTGATCGGTATGATTTGGTTTTTAGTATTACTTTTATAAAATGTAGCGTCAAGATCAACCCGGTCACCAAAAAATCTCAGGTTCGCACCCAACTCTACCGATTTTTTCAACTCGTTTTTTAAATCATATAATGCGATTGTGTTGCTCTGGTATGCAAGGCTTTGCCCATTAAAAGGGGTGTTGTCGAGAAAATACCCGGAGGTCGTTAAATAAGCTGCTCCGTCGTTCCCCGCCTCTGCGTAGGAGGCTCTTACCTTGCCGTATGTTAATATATTCGAAGTCATCTTAAATGCATCCGTAAATACAAAACTGCCGCCAATAGAAGGATAGAAGAAGGAATAATTGTTGGTACCTAACGTAGAAGACCAGTCGTTGCGGCCTGTTACATTGAGGAACAAATAATTTTTATATCCCACTTCACCGGCAAAATACACGGATTGCAGTTCTCTTTTGTCTAAGCTATAAGAGGGTACCACAACCCTGGCATTGCTGATGTGATAAATGCCCGGCACTTTAAAGTCTGTTCCCTGCCAGCTCTGGTACCTGTAACTTCTTTTTGAAATCGCCGCGCCCAATGAAAGTGATGCGGTGAAATTTTCCATATTATTCTTGGTGGCGGTTAACAATACATCGCTATTCATCTCCCTTGTGAGATAAGTGTCATCGATCAGCCTCCCGGTGGTGGCATTGGGAGAACCTACAGGGCGTTTGTCCTGCCGGGTTTCCGTATACTCATCAATTCCCGATCTTGCCATTAAGCTTAGCCAGTTGGTGAACTGGTATTTTGCCAGGATAAAACCGATGATGCGGTCTCTCACGGCGGTATTTACGTTCTCGTTAACGAGGTAGTAAGGATTAACAGATACACCCGGCCAACTGCCCGCCTTCCCCGTTTTTTCGTAATATTCCTTTAAAAAAGGCATAGGCACATACCGCCCCATCGCCGCAAGGTCTCTTACCACGTTATTTGAAGAAATGACACCTAATCCCGGAGGATTATTCGTTTTCTTGTGGATATAATTAACCTTGCCTTCAACAGATAATTTGTCGGTAATATTGGTTGCCGCCCGTAAAGTAATAGATGTTTGATTTTCTTTGTGATTGGGTATAATTCCTTTGATGGTGGTATTATTAACAGATAACCTTGCTGATGATTTTTCGGTACCCCCTGATACAGCTACTGAATTATTGGTAACTACACCGGTCTCAAAAAAATCCCTTACGTTATTTTCCGGCTGAGGCACCATCGAAAAGGTGGTGGGAGGATCATTCGGGTCCATTACAAAAGGGTTAACATACAGCTGGCCTTTCATGGGAGGGCCCATGCTTTCAAAGTGCCATGAAGGAATGGTCTCATATTCTACCCCATCAATGTTAACTTTATCGCCGTACAAATTGGCATCCTCGTACCCGGTCATGTACTTATTCTGAAGTTCGGGGAACAGGTTTAATTTATCGATAGTAACATTCGAGTTAATTTCCACGGCAACCCCTTTACCGGCTTTGCCCGATTTTGTGGTAATTAATATTACGCCATTGCTTCCCCTTGATCCATAAAGAGCCGTTGCATTGGGCCCTTTCAGTACGTTCAAAGATTCAATATCCTGCGGATTGATGTTACCTATGCCGTCCCCAAAATCTCTTCCGTTGGTGTACACTTCACCTTCTCCATATTTCGTATTGTCCAGGGGAATCCCGTCTACCACATACAGCGGTTGGTTTTCACCGGTAAGGGAACTTATTCCGCGGATTAATACCTTGCTTGAACCCCCAACTCCGCCAGCCGACATAGAAACCTGCACGCCTGCTATCTTTCCTGTTAAATAGTTCGCCACGTTCACATCCCTGGCATCTACCAGGTCCTTTTTGGCTAATTCCTGGGTAGAAAAAGTAACCGCTTTCTTTTGTTTGGTTACTCCCAAAGCCGTAACCACCACCTCCCCGAGCTCTTTGGTATCTTTATTCATTACCAGGTTAATCACAGACCTGTTATTAACATCTATGGTTTGAATAATAAATCCTGTGTAAGAAAAAATAATTTTTGCTGTTCCGGTAGACACAACCAGGCTAAATTTTCCCTGGTCGTCGGTGACTGCAGACGATGATTGGTCACCTTGAACCACTACACTAACCCCCGGTAATGGCAACCCCTCTTCCGCCGTTCTAACAGTACCCGAAACAGTTTTTTTCTGTGCTTGCAAAC
>DASUFG010000339.1:0-2802 GCA_036274715.1 Agriterribacter sp. | reverse complement strand
GGTCGTTTTTTTATTCCTGGTCATACTAATATCGTTTTCAGAAAACGGTTATGCTCAAGCGAACTTCTCCACCGATTATTTCAGCATCAGTATCAATAGCCAGGGCTTTATCACCAGCATGAAGAATATCAAAAAAACGCCTAACCCCGAGTTTAGTGCTAAACCGTCTCCCTTGCTGTGCCTGTATAATAGCAGGAAGGGAACCTATTACGAACCCAAAACAGCGGCTTATTCAAAGGGCGATAATATTCTTACTCTACATTATACCAATGGCTCGACAGCCCGGGTAAAAATTGAAACCCAAAGAAAATATTTTAGAATGACCCTGCTGTCGCTTACCAACCGGAATGAGATTGATGATATTCAGTGGGGGCCTTATCATACCAATATCACTAATCTTTTTGGAGAAGTAATTGGCGTAGCGAGAGATACAAGTGATGCTGTTAACTATGCCATCGGGGTGTTATCATTAAATGATGCCACCACGGGCGGAAAATCAAGTAACATCGGTGATTGCGCCCCGTTTCAATATGTTATTCATAGTCCTGACAAATCGCGATTCCCTTTGCCTCCCACCTTGCATGAAGGGCAGGTATTTTCTATCGGCGGAGATGGAATAAGTGATGTGGCGTTCTACGCGCACCCCGAACCCTACTATAGAATTTTATATGGAAATTCTGCTGAGGTTGATGCCCAGGGAAGAATTTCAATTGCCTATCATGCGTCGGACAGAACCAAAGAAAAAACAATTTTATTCTCGTTGATTCCCCAGTTACCAACCAATAAACCCAATCATATTGAGGTAGAACCATTACCCGGTGTGGATTATATCGGTTCAACAATTGCATTGTGGGGGTCGGCAGATAGTATCGCATTAATGACGGTCATTAAAAATATTGTTCAATCTGAAGGGCTCCCCTATCCGCAGGTAAATGGTAAATGGATAAAAGATCCCGCGGCTTACGTTCCCGATATTTCATCTTCGGGAAATAACTATGACAGTATTATTTCCTATGCTCAACAACTGGGCTTCAAAGCCATCCAGTTTGAGGACCTGGGGATGTTTGGCGTTGACAGGGGAGACGGTGGATATATTGACGGCACTTCGTTTGAAAAGAAGCCACTTCATTTTACCGCGGGTGGAAAATCGCATCATGAATTTACGGATGTTTCAAACCCGCTTGGTATTTGGGCCGGAAGGCATACCATTATGACTTCCTTAAGAAAGGGAACAAAAGATGTGAGCCCAATACCCAGTAAAGACCTTTGTTACCAGGTGAAAAGAGTATTGGACAAAGGGATATCTGATACTGCAACAAGTATTGAAGTGTCGGATCCCAGGTATTTAGATGAAATCGGGAGTTGGGAGGGGCACGAAGCCAGTTTGAATTTTATCAAAATAGGGAATGAGATTATTTACTACAAAGGCATTTCCACAACCCCGCCGTATACGCTTCAACATGTTGTTCGGGGTCATTGGGGAACCGCAGCAACGGCTCACGAAAAAGGAGATACCATATACAAATTACAGGTTACTATCGGCTATGGATACGATGGGTTAATTCCAAATATGCTGTTGCAGGATTCTATTGCCGCCTATTATGCCGATATGAGTTATATCAATGGGATATATTATCATGATTGGGATGGACAGGAATTTCTTTTTAACCAGGGACATGGGTATTACTCTGTTAAGCGGTTTCATCGAAAATTATTTGAACGCGCTGCAAATTATCATCTTCCCGACCTGCGAATCATGGGTGCCACGCTTTCGGAAGGTTCATGGCATTATCAAAGTGTATGGAATGTTGGGGGAGGTTTAAATATGTACGATTTGGCATCACGGCAATGGGGAAGCACAACATCAGAGGGTAAGGATCTTCGGGATGTGGCCTATGCCAATTATTTCCCGGCAACATTTGGTATTAACTTCGCGCTCCATCCGAACTCAAGTGTTGCGGATTATGAACACATCGAAGCCATTTCCGTAGGTGTTGGTGCTACATATATGATTGACCTTTCAAAAGCATCAGTCGAATCTTGTCCGAAGAAATATGAAATATTTGCAGCCATTAAAACATGGGAGAATGCAAGAGCCGCTAATGCTTTTCCGCGAAATGTGAAAAAGCGACTAGCCGATCCTGCAAATAATTGGCAACTGGAACAGGTTGACCAGGATCATTGGAAACTTTACCCGGTAGTCAATATGGTAAGAGGTGCTGCCATTCCTTTAACACGGGAAATCGCAGGTGGGTATTGATTAAA
Source organism: Agriterribacter sp. (assembly GCA_036274715.1). GTDB lineage: Bacteria > Bacteroidota > Bacteroidia > Chitinophagales > Chitinophagaceae > Agriterribacter. The sequence continues at coordinate 537 of DASUFG010000339.1, read as the reverse complement.
TGATCGGGCAGAGCACTTGCCTTCGTATGTTAAATGGATTATTTTCCGAGCGTCCCGCTTGTGCCTTAAATACTTCTGACTTAGAAATGTTTATCAAAAATTTAAATATACTTATTTGAATCCGGTAGAGGCTGGATCTATTGAAAAAGCAGAAGAATATATATAGAGTAATGCAAGAGATTTTTATGGCAAGAACGGATTGATTGAATTATGTTATGTGATTGATGAGCACAAGCGGGACGCTTGCGCTTGATTGAGCAGGCGTTTTATTTTTTCAACCGCTGGTACACTTCTATGGTTTTGGAACTGTCGGTGTTGGTGATGGTTTGGCTAAACTCATCACTGCCATTCATGGCAATGGAAATATTAAAAACCATCCCGTTTATTTCTGAAAACGTAGAAGCTGTAACGGTTTCTTTCACCTTGTTTGTACCATCCATGGTGAAGTTTCCGAAGCCAATACCTGTATGGGTTTTTTTTGCAGAATCGATATACGAATTACCCCATACAAAATGCCCTTTGTAATAGGTTTTATAT
>DASUFG010000338.1:0-13832 GCA_036274715.1 Agriterribacter sp. | reverse complement strand
ACAATTGTGGGAAGTTTTCCACATTACTACATTGAAGTTGCCGTTATATGATTAGTTCCTGTAAACTTGTTCTGCGCCGTTTATCGGAAAATGGGAAAAGAAAAATTGAATGGCACAATAATTATGTATATTAGTCTATATAAAGGAATCGTTCATTATGAAAAAACTAACCTTTTTGCTACTGCTTGCTATCCCCGCTACATGTTTATGTCAATCGAGGGTAAACCAGGTAATAAAAGTGCCCGGCATCACACTGCAACAACTGATCAGGGGTTTTTTAGATGCAGGCTATTCCATTGAGCGAAGTGAAGCTTCCATGAGTGTTATTGTAACCCACTTAAAGGAACAAAAATTAAATAAGGTCGCCACCAAATTAATAGCAAAAATTAAGGACGGTAATGTTCTGTTATCCGGTGAATACATGATACCCGGAAAAGACGGGATTCAAGTTCCTATTACAGATGCCGGAACCCAGGGGAGTGCTTGTAGTGCCTCGTGGGACATTTTGCAGAGCTTTGCAAAATCTTTTAAAAAACCATTGGAATTCAGCGATCAATAGAAAATAAACGCTTCAGTGGCTTTGCTCACCCATCAGGGTTCATATCAATACCGCGGTAAGTTAGTAGCCCTTTACCATAAATACACACTCCTCTATTTTCTTCACTTGCTGGGTTCTGTCGATATTTTTGATGGTAGAAACAGACGGCAATTTAATATGCGGGTTGGCACTATCTTTCTTCAATTCGTCAATCGCCTTGAAAATATTTTTTACCTTAATAGCGAAAACAACTCCATCCGCACTGGTTTGACGGGTACTCAATACCCCTATTATTTCTCCCTCTTTATTGATTACCGGGCCCCCGCTATTTCCTGGGTTAGCCGAAATAGATATCTGGCAGGTAAGTGTATCACCATTAAAGCCGGTTTTTGCACTAAGATAGCCTTCACCATATACGATTTCATCTCTTGGATAACCTAAAGTAAATATGGGCTCAGCTAAATCCAATGAAGATTTTCTATTGATGACGTAGGGTAAGGAACCCATAGGCTTATATAAACTATCGCCAATCTTAAGAATAGCAATATCGAGGCTATCATCCGAAAATATAGTGGTTGCGCTCAGTTCAACCCCCGATTTACCTTGCACAGTAACTTTATCTGCCTTGTTAACCACATGAGCATTGGTTACCAAATAACCTTTAGCATCAATTAAAAAACCCGTTCCGCCAAACTTTGCCGGAACGCCGGGTATTTCGATACGATTCTTCACATCGGTTAATTCACGGCGGGTATGATTTTGGTTCTTTTCCAGAATGTCAATTTTCCGCCCCAGGTTTTCTATTTGTGCTTTGTCTGCTTTTGGTGTTAACGAAGTGATCACGCCACTGATAACTAAGGCGGTAATCCCTGCTATAGAAGCTGCAACGGCTATAGTTTTTTTAGAACGATTCCAGAGATAAATAAGCCTATGACTTCCCCCATTCCGCTTTATTTTTCCCTCTTCCAACAAGGTATTATGTACGTCTTCCAGGGAAGACCGGTATTGTTTGTCCTGTTCAAAGCGTTCTACCTGGTTAATAAAGAACTGGTGTTCAACAACCATCTGGTCTACGTCAGGATTAGTTCTACGAGTTTCCTGGAACAAAATTTTTTCCTCCTGCGACATTTCTCCCTGGAGGTAACGCTCTACCATTTCAAGTAATCGAATATCATTCATTTGTTACCATTTTTATATTGGGCAAAAAACAACTTCCGCAACCGTACCAGGCATTTGTATTTCTGATTCTTAGCGTTATCGGCATTGGTATATCCAAATGCTTCCGCAATCTCATGCATTTTTTGTTTGCGGATATAATAGGCTTCTAATAAACTTTTGCAGGGTTCGCCGATATTCTCCATCGCATGTTCCATCATTCCAAATTCACTGTTTCTCTTCTCATGCACCCCAAGGTCATCTTCTACATACACTGTTTCTTCAAATCCATTGGGCTGTAATTCGTACCTGCTGCTTTTCTGTAATTTTTTGAGCCATATACGCCTGCTTACGGAATATAAATAGGTCTTAATCTGGCAATTCAACTCAAACACTCCGGATTTAGACTTTTCATAGAGTACAATTAATGCCTCCTGGAAAACGTCCTTGGCATCGTCGTCGGTACCATTATTATTCACAACCAGGTTTTGAATAAGCCCATAATTATCCTGGTATATGATTTCAATGGCTTTTTTGTCGTTTATCGATAATCCCCTGATTAACTCTTGTTCATTTAGGTTGCTATTCACTAAGCACATATTAATACTGTAATGCCATAATTGGTAACCCAAAATTGGGTAAAAAATATCTTAAAAAAAACCGGGTTACCTTTTTCCCTCTTTTGTATTAAAGATAAATTTCATTATCAAACTATTCAAAAACTATTAAGAATGAAAAAGTTATTGGTTATTTTAGCGATCGGCGCTTTTGCTGCCTGCAACAATGCAAGTGAATCAACTGAAGCTGCTGTAGACAGCGTAAAAACTGCTGCTGAAGCTACTGTAGAAAGCGTGGAAAACACCGCCGATTCAGCTAAAGCTGTTATTGAAGGTGCTGTAGATTCTACAAAAGCTGCTGCTGACTCTGCCAAAGAAGCAGTTAAGCCATAAGCGATTTCAAGTTTTTTTTATATGGCAAGCAATCGTTGAGGCCACTCCTTTTCAAGGGGTGGCTTTTTTTCTAAAATATCCCTTTAATTATTTGTTTATTTGTTTTTAATCTTACATTTGCGTCCACGATGAATACAACAAGGGCATACCGTTTCTTTTATTTTTACTTCTACTTTACCGGTAGACCGGGATTGCTTTTGTTGAATAATAAATAAACTAAAAAATCAACATACTCGATCCCGGCTAAAAACCGGGATTTTTTTATGACTTTTTCGCAACAGCTCATACATTTTAAACATGGATACTTATACAGCAAAAAAAAGGAAGGCACCAACCGCCACTAAAAAGGTTCCGGGGGCTACCAAAACACAGGAAGATACCAATCAAAATAAAGAGTCCGTGGTAGTTGCCATACAGGGATATGAAGGTAGTTTTCACCAGGTGGCGGTAAATCATTTCTTTGGTGAACATGCACACGTAATTTGCTGTACCACTTTTGGAGATGTGGTTAAAAAGGCCTCCAACAAAAAAGAAAGTGATGGTGGTGTAATGGCAATTGAAAATTCTATAGCCGGAAGCATTTTGTCAAATTATAATCTCTTACAAAAAAGCAAATTGAAAATTGTTGGGGAGATATACCTGCACATAAAACAAAACCTATTGGTAAACAAAGGCATACAATTGGAGGATATCAAAGAAGTGCATTCTCACCCCATGGCAATACAACAGTGCCTGGATTACCTGGATCAATACCATTGGAAAATGGTGGAGACAGAAGATACAGCTTTGAGTGCCAAGCATATACAGCAACACAAAAGCAAGCATATTGCGGCGATCGCCAGTACGTTAGCAGCCGGTTTATATAACCTGGACGTTATTGCTCCAGACATTCATACGCTAAAAAACAACTATACCCGGTTTTTAGTACTGCAGCACGAAGACCTGGCACAGGTAATTGAAAATGCCAACAAAGCCTCCGTGAATTTTCAGACCGACCACTCCAGGGGTAGCCTGGCAAAAGTGCTCACCAAAATTGCCGAGGGGGGCATCAATCTCAGTAAATTGCAAAGCTGCCCTATCCCTGGGTCCGATTTCAGGTATTCCTTTCACGCCGATATGGAATTTGATTCGCTGCAGCAATTTTACCAGGTTATTAAAGAAATAAAAAGCTATACCGACGACCTGAAAATATATGGCGTATATCAAAAAGGGAAACACTATTCATAATATCATACAGGACATACCTTACCACGTACAACTCACCACTTACCAGTATTATGATCTCTACAGCAAAACGATTAGAAGGAATAGGCGAATACTACTTCTCCAAAAAACTAAGAGAAATAGATGAATTGAACAAGGCCGGAAAGCAAATCATCAGCCTGGGCATTGGTAGCCCGGATTTACCTCCGCATCCGGATGTTATTAAAACCCTTCATGAGGCTAGCTCCAGGCCGGATGTACATGCTTACCAGAACTACAAAGGCTCGCCCGTTTTGCGCAAAGCAATAGCTGAATGGTATAAAACATGGTATAACGTAACATTGAACCCCGAAACGGAAATACTACCGCTCATCGGCAGCAAGGAAGGAATTATGCACATTTGCATGACCTATATCAACGAAGGAGATGCGGTTTATGTACCCAACCCGGGATATCCCACTTACCGGAGCGCAGCTAAACTGGCCGGTGGCCGTGTAGTAGAATATCAGTTGGAGGAGGCCAATAACTGGCAACCGGATTTTGCTCAACTTAAAAAAATGATCAGCAGCAACAAAACTCCTGATAATGCTACCGCCACGCGCCTGCTTTTTGTGAATTATCCGAATATGCCTACCGGGCAGCCTGCCTCAACATCATTTTTTGAAGAGTTAATTGAGTTTGCGAAAACCAATCATCTTTTAATTGTGCACGACAACCCTTATAGCTTTATACTCAACGAACATCCTCAAAGCCTGCTAAGTGTTGATGGTGCTAAAGATGTAGCCATAGAATTAAATTCACTTAGTAAGTCCCAGAATATGGCAGGCTGGCGGGTAGGCATGCTATGTGGTGCCAAAGAAAGAATTGATGAAGTGCTGCGCTTTAAAAGCAATATGGACAGTGGTATGTTTTTACCGGTTCAGCTCGCAGCTGCAAAAGCTATGACCCTTGGCAAAGATTGGTACGACAGCTTGAATAGGGTGTATGGTGCGCGTAGAGAAAAAGTATTTACACTGCTGAAACTACTCCATTGCACTTTTTCAATCCAGCAGGCTGGTATGTTCGTATGGGCTAAAATTCCCGCAACCTATAAAGATGGGTTTGAATTAAGCGATGATATACTGTATAATTCGAATGTATTTATCACGCCAGGAGGCATTTTCGGGAGTGCCGGCAACAACTATATACGGGTAAGTCTATGTTGCACAGAAGAAAATTTGCAGCATAGTATAGAAAGAATAAAAACTACATTGAATAGTAAACATTAAACCATGTTCAACACGATTACCATAGTGGGCGTTGGTCTCATCAGCGGTTCCTTTAGCCTGAATCTAAAAGAAAAAGGGCTGGTGAAGCATGTCATTGGTGTGAGTCGTACCGAAGCAAGTGTACAAAAAGCCCTGGAACTGGGAATTATTGACGAAGCGCTGCCGCTGGAAGAGGCGGTAAAAAAAAGTGACCTTATTTATGTTGCTATTCCGGTGGATGCCACTATTCCGGTCATGCAGAAAATAATGGATCTTATTACCGGCAAACAGATTGTTGCGGATGCTGGTTCCACCAAGAAGGCATTGTGTGAAGCGCTGGCAGATCATCCGATGAGAAGACGTTTTGTGGCAACCCACCCGATGTGGGGAACGGAATACAGTGGACCTGAATCGGCCGTTCTGGGCGCATTCGCGGGGCGAACCTGTGTAATTTGTGAAAAAGAAAAAAGTGACAAGGATGCCGTGGACGTTGTTGAAAACGTGTACAGGCAGTTGGGAATGATAGTTACTTATATGAATGCTGACGCACATGATATGCATGCGGCTTATGTAAGTCATATATCCCATATTACCTCTTTTGCGTTGGCCAATACCGTATTGGAAAAGGAAAAAGAAGAGGATGCTATTTTTGAACTGGCTGGTGGTGGTTTTGAAAGCACGGTAAGGTTGGCAAAAAGTAACCCCTCCATGTGGCTGCCTATTTTCAGGCAAAACCGGGAGCATGTATTAGATGTTTTGAATGAACACATTACGCAATTAAGAAAATTCAAAAGTTGCATTGAAAAGGAGAATTATGCCTATTTACAGGAACTGATGGAGAATGCCAATAAAATAAACCGTATCATAAAGTAACACGCATCGCACGCCGGTTCACAAAACCGCCAAATAATCAGGCGAATCAGGGAAATCGTGTTTATCTTTGCAAAAATTTTTTTAATATATGATGACATTTGAAGAGTTGGGTTTAGACGGGAGATTGGTACAGGCTACCGATGCTTTGGGTTTTAAACAGCCAACCCCCATACAGGAAAAAGCGATTCCTGTTTTGCTGAGCGGTACCAAGGATTTGGTGGGGTTGGCACAAACAGGCACAGGAAAAACAGCGGCATTTGGTTTACCATTGCTGCATTTAATAGATTCTAAAGATAAATTTCCCCAGGCTTTAGTGGTTTGCCCTACGAGGGAATTATGCATACAGATTGTCAACGAAGTAGAACTTTTTAAGAAATTCCTGACTGGCATGCATGTAGTGGCGGTATATGGAGGAACTTCGATCGGTGCACAAATCCGTGATTTAAAAAGGGGTGTACAGATCGTGGTGGCCACGCCGGGCAGATTAATCGACTTGATTGAACGCAAAGCCATCAACCTTGAACAGATTAAATATGTAGTACTGGATGAGGCCGATGAAATGCTGAACATGGGCTTCCAGGATGACATTGAGTTTATTTTAAAGAATACCCCGAATCGTGAAAGCACCTGGCTATTTAGCGCAACGATGCCTGCTGAAATAAGGCGCGTAAGTAAAAAATATATGAAGGAACCCATTGAAATAACGGTGGGGAAAATGAATACTGCTAATAAAAATGTGGATCACCAATACTATATCACAAGCGCCCAGCATCGCTATGAAGCTTTAAAACGGCTTATTGATTTCAATCCCGGCATTTATGGCATCATTTTCACAAGAACCAAAGCAGATGCGCAGGCAATAGCTGAAAAACTTACCCGGGAAGGCTATGACATTGATGCGCTGCATGGCGACCTTACCCAACAGCAACGAGACAAGGTCATGGGCGAGTTCAGGGATAAAACCTTGCAACTCCTGATAGCTACAGATGTAGCCGCGAGGGGTATTGATGTGCAGGGCATAACTCATGTAATCAACTACGAATTGCCTGATGATGTTGAGGTATACACACATAGAAGTGGACGAACCGGGCGGGCAGGAAATACCGGCATTTGTATGTCGATTGTCCATAGCCGTGAAATTGGCAAAATCAGGCAGATCGAAAGAATGGTGCAGGTACCATTTCACAAATTAGAAATACCCGCCGGAAAAGATGTATGCCGCAAACAGTTTTACCATTTTATGGATAACCTTCTGCAACTGGACATTAATGATGACAGTTATGAACCTTACATCCCGATGTTAGAAGAAAAATTTTCTGATATCAGCAAGGAAGAAGTATTAAAAAGGTTGGCGGCTCATGAATTTAAAAGGTTTTTGAAATATTATGAAAACGCGGAAGACCTGAATTTAAGGGAAAGAACACGTGATTACAGGGAAAGGGATACCAGGGCAATGGCAATGCCCGAGAGGAGAGATATGAACCGCAGGCGCGACACGAGGGGACGCGAGTTTGGCGGAAACGGGGGAGACTATACCAAACTGTTTGTAAACCTGGGTACCAAAGACGGTTTTTACAAAGCAAGTTTCGTGCAATTCATTTTGGACATGAGTGATTTACGTAAAGACACGCTTGGTAGAATAGATATGAAAGAAATGAATAGCTGGATAGAAGTTGACAAAAAATCGGCGAACCAGATGATACGCTCCATCGACGGAAAAAAATACAAGGGAAGGAGCATCCGGATGAACGATGCAGATAACCGGAGATAATATTAACTTATCAATACATTATCCAATTTAATAACAAATAAAAGACTTGATATGCAAGCGGTTGAAAACCAATCAAAGGAAGCAGTGCTGGAAAAATTGAACAAAAAACCATTGATCATTGCCGGACCCTGCAGTGCCGAAACAGAAGCACAGGTGCTTGAAACAGCACAGCGTTTAGCGAATACCGGAAAAGTAGATATGCTTCGTGCCGGAATATGGAAACCCCGTACCCGCCCGGGAAGTTTCGAAGGTATCGGAACCAAAGGCTTGGCCTGGTTACAACAAGCGAAAAAACTTACGGGTTTACCTACAACGGTAGAAGTAGCCACGGGTAAACAGGCCCAGGATGCCTTACACTTTGATATTGATATGCTGTGGATAGGCGCCCGTACTACTGTAAACCCATTCAGCGTGCAGGAAGTAGCAGACGCCCTGCGTGGTGCAGATGTTCCTGTTTTTATTAAAAATCCCATTAACCCCGATCTTGAGTTGTGGACGGGTGCGGTGGAGCGTATCGCCAAGGCCGGTATTAAAACCATAGGATTGATACATCGCGGCTTCAGCGCATACGGTAATACGGAATACCGCAATGCGCCCATGTGGCACCTGGCGATAGAGATGAAACGGCGTAATCCTGAATTGAAAATCATCAACGATCCATCTCATATTTGCGGCAGACGAGATATTCTATTGGAAGTAGCTCAAAAAGCCATCGACCTTGATTTTGACGGACTGATGATTGAAAGCCATATCGACCCGGATAATGCCTGGAGCGATGCTAAACAACAGGTAACTCCCGAAAAGCTGGCAGAAATGCTCGACGCTATTACGTGGAGAAAAGAGGATGTGAATTCGGAAGAATTTCACGCTGCCCTGGAAAAACTGCGCCAACAAATCAACCACCTCGACGACGAGATGATGCAGATATTGAGCCAGCGCATGAATTTGGCCGAAAAAATAGGGCAATACAAAAAGGATAATGACATCACTATTTTGCAAACCTCACGATGGAATGAAATACTGGAGCGCGCTTTTAACAGGGGCGAAAAAGTTGGCTTAAGCAAGGAATTTATTACCAAATATTTTGATGCTATTCATATGGAATCTATCAACCATCAGAATAAAATCATGAACTCCTGATAGGTTCCCTCGAAACAACATGCAGGGAAGCGTCAACACTTATTTATACATTCATGCCATCTGGTGCACTGCAGGAAGGCAGCGTGTAATTAGCCAGGTGGTAAAAAGAGTGTTGTTCCCCCAGATGAAACAAAGTGCGGAGCAAAAAGGCATGCAGGTAATGGCAGTTAATGGAGCCGATGACCACGTGCATTGCCTTTTTAAGTTATTGCCTACACAATCCGTTTCGGAAATTGTTAACCAGCTTAAAAATGAATCGGGTGATTGGTTGAACAGCAACAAATTTTTGCCACAACGTTTTGAATGGGAAGACATCTATTCGGCTTATTCGGTGAGTCCCTCTACCGTTGACAAAGCGATTGTGTACATCAATAACCAGGAAGAATATCACAAGGCAAAAACATTGGACGAAGAATTAGCGGCATTGGATAAGATGGTTGTTCATGTTACATGATGCGGTATCATTTGAAAACGCTATCCAAAATCTAAACCAGAAACAGCAATAATGGATCCGGTAACATATAAGTTTAGCAATACTTCAACACAATATTATTTTGACGCTGGCTTTCCTCAATTAAAAAAAGTCGTTAATCAAAAGTCGGGCATCATTGTTACAGATGAAAATGTGTTCAGCGCACATACCAAAAAATTCAAAGGCTGGAATACGATCGTGCTGAAACCAGGTGAAGGTTTTAAAGTGCAGTCCACTGTTGATACCATTATTGAGCAAATGATAGCGCTGCAGGCCGACAGAAAAACAACATTGGTTGGTGTGGGCGGCGGTGTAATCACAGATATTACCGGGTACGCAGCTTCGGTATACATGAGGGGGATTGCGTTTGGCTTTGTACCGACTTCAGTATTGGGCATGGTTGATGCCAGCATTGGTGGCAAAAACGGAATTGATGTGGGTGTTTATAAAAATATGGTAGGTATTATCCGTCAACCTTCCTTTTTACTGCACGATTATAGCTTTCTGCTTACTTTACCGAAGGGTGAATGGGAAAATGGCTTTGCAGAAATCATCAAACACGCCTGCATAAAGGACAGTCCGATGTTTGGTGAACTGGAGGCCAATACACTAAAAACTTATCAAACCGGCAAACAAGCTATCCGCGCTTTAATTAAACGTAATGCCTTGATCAAAATTAAGGTGGTACAAAAAGATGAATTTGAAAAAGGGGACCGTAAGCTTTTGAATTTCGGTCATACTCTCGGGCACGCGCTGGAAAATCAATACGAGCTTTCACATGGACAGGCTATCTCCATCGGAATGACATATGCCAGCGAAATTTCAGCTCAACTAAGGGGTTTTAAGGATACCGGTAAGGTGGTAACGCTGTTGGAACAGTATGGATTGCCAACCTATGCCCACTTTAATAAAAAGAAAGCAGTAGAGGTATTAAAGATGGACAAGAAAAGGGAGAGAAAAGAAATGAATTATGTTTTGCTGGATAAGATAGGCAAAGGGGTCATTCAATCCATTCCTTTATCTCAACTTGAAAAAATAATATCAGCATTTTAAACCATGATCGCAACTATTCAACCTTCCCGTTTGTCGCATACGATCCAGGCCCCGGCGTCGAAAAGTTCCATGCAGCGCGCCTGTGCAGCAGCATTGATATCCAGGGGCAGAAGTATTATTACTAATCCGGGGTTTTCCAACGATGACAACGCAGCTCTGCAAATCATTGAAGCGTTGGGAACAAAAGTAAAAAGGCTGCCGGATGGAACAATAGAAACAGATAGCACCGGTGTAACATTATCTTCTCCTGTTGAACAACAGGCAAACCTGGTAGTAAATTGTGGCGAAAGCGGGCTGGGTATACGGATGTTCTCTCCTATTATTGCATTAAGCAAACAACCCGTTACCATAGAAGGAAAAGGTAGCTTATTGCAGCGTCCAATGGATTTTTTTGACGAAGTATTACCTCAATTAGGCGTTACCGTTAGCTCAAACAAAGGCAAGCACCCCATAAAAGTATCCGGACCGTTACAGCCGCGCAATATTGAAATTGATGGCTCATTAAGTTCGCAGTTCTTAACGGGTTTGCTCATGTCGTATGCCGCTGCAGATGCAAGCAATGTCACCATTACGGTAAATAATTTAAAAAGCAGACCCTATATCGACCTCACACTGAAAGTGATGAAGGACTTTGGTTTAAAAGTGCCACAAAATAAAAACTATACAGCATTTTATTTTGAACAAAGCAAGCCCGAATCTAATGCTGCGGGTACTACTTCTGTAGTTCACTATACGGTTGAAGGCGACTGGAGCGGTGGTGCTTTTTTGCTGGTTGCGGGTGCTATTGCGGGACAGATAGACATATATGGTCTTGACTCCAATTCTACACAGGCAGATAAAAAAATACTGGAGGCTTTGCAGGATGCCGGCGCAGGAATATCCATTCATGATTCATCAATCAGGTTATTTCCCGCCACATTAAAACCTTTTACGTTCGATGCAACAGACTGCCCTGACCTTTTTCCACCATTGGTAGCGTTGGCAGCTTATTGCAATGGAACCACCACCATTAAGGGTGTGACCAGGTTAGCGCATAAAGAAAGCAACCGTGGTTTAACACTCCAGGAAGAATTTGCCAAGATGGGATTAACGATAGATTTACAGGATGATTTCATGAGGGTGCATGGAGGAAAAGGCCTGACGGGTGCAATGGTACATTCACGCCACGATCACCGAATTGCTATGGCATGTGCAACTGCTGCCCTGCGGGCAAAAGGAGAAACGACTGTGGAGGAAGCAGACGCTATCAACAAATCGTATCCTTCTTTTTATGAAGACTTGCAAAAGTTAGGGGCAATTGTAAAAATTAACCAACCGGCAGCTCATATGTAATGCGCAATTATTAGCTTTAACATTTATCCTTTTATGAATTCTTTTGGCAGACTATTCCGGGTACATATTTTTGGTGAATCGCACGGCGAAAGCGTAGGTATAAGCATCGACGGTTGTCCGGCCGGACTGCCTCTTAAAGTGGAGGATTTTTTAACTGATATTGAAAGAAGAAAGGGCGGCACACAAAAAGGAACTACGCCAAGACAGGAATCAGATATGCCGATTTTTAAAAGCGGCATTTTTAACGATACTACTACAGGTGCACCAATTTCTATACTGTTTGAAAATAACAATACCCGTTCGGGTGATTATCAAAAACAACGGGCTGTTCCGCGACCCGGGCACGCTGACTTTGTTGCCCATCAAAAATTTGGCGGCTATGAAGATTACAGGGGAGGCGGGCATTTCAGCGGGCGGCTTACGGTGGCATTGGTAGCGGCCGGTGTAATCGCCAAAAAACTATTGCAACGCAGCAACCAATCTCAGGGCAGTTCAAATAATACTGATACTAACAAGGTATCCGTTACCGCATCGATACTGGAAATTGGTGGGGAGCAGGATATTGAAAAAGGACTTCAAAAAGCCATTGATGCAAAAGATACCATTGGTGGTATTGTTGAATGCCGGGTAAACGGACTTCCGGTAAGTTTAGGTGAACCATTTTTCGATTCGGTTGAATCTTTATTGAGCCACGCGGTTTTTGCAATACCAGCAATAAGGGGGATTGAATTTGGAACGGGCTTTGCCGCGGCTAAAATGTTTGGCAGTGATCACAATGATGCCATTACGGATATGAGCGGCTCAACACGTACCAATCATGCAGGTGGTATTGTGGGCGGCATAAGCAATGGAAATGAATTGGTTTTCCGCATTGCAGTAAAACCCACCTCATCCACGCCAAAAAACCAAAAAACATTGAATTGGGAAACTGGCGCCACCGAAGATTTTTCGGTTAAAGGCCGTCATGATCTCTGTATTGCCTTGCGGGTACCTGTTGTGCTCGAGGCCGTGACTGCCTTCGTACTCGCCGATCTGATGCTTATCGAACAACGAATACCAAGGCGCTTTTAAAGAACGTTATACATTTTAATACGATTGCCATGCCAACCATATACCATATTACCACTGCCACCGAATGGGCCGATGCCCAGCAACAAGGCTATTATGCGTCACTTGCATTGAAAGAAGAAGGATTTATACATTGCAGTGAAGAAAGACAAATACCGGACGTGCTCAACAGGTATTTCTCCGGCAAAAAAAACCTCGTACGATTGGAGATTGATACCACTAAATTAAAGAGCCAGCTAATTTACGATTGGTCAAATGCTATTGAAGATACATTTCCCCATGTGTACGGTCCCATTAACCTTGAGGCCGTTGTAAACGTTGAAAAAATATCGCCTGATTTGACATAAATCAACCGATCGGTAATAATTTGTTTATTATTGTTGAGGGATGATAATAAATCATTCTCCCCGCCGATTTACTATCTGCTTTGTGCGGCTTTTACGATAGCGATAGGTATTTTTACTTACCCAACGCGGGATAATACCATCACTTAAAGAAAGAAGACGCATGAAAACTTTACTCGTTATTACCAGTATTATCCTAATATCCTTTCAATTAGAGCACATTTTTGTAGCCCAACTGTCCGACCCATCTAATAAAATATCAACATGGGTCGAATATGCGCCTGTTAAAAAGAAGCTAGCGGAAGCAAAAACTCCGAATAGCAATATGCTGTCGCTAACGGAAAAAACAGTTCCTTTAGCTGTTGAAGCACCAAAAATGGTAACGGAGTACAAGAAAAAAGAGAGACGGCCAAGGGTGAAGTTGAATACAAGCCTTGAACAAATCAATACCAGGAACGCGCTGCTGCATAACCAGATGAAACTATCCGGCAATTACGTGGCGCTTGGTTCGCTCCAGTTTGCTTTTGGGGAATCTGAAAACATAGATATCCCGGAATTTAATACCATTCTTCAATTTGCTGATAAACTGATTTTTGACCAATCGTTGAAAATAAGTATTGCAGGTTTCACAGATAATATTGGAACAGCTGCCTATAATAAGGCGCTTTCCTTATCGCGGGCCCAGC
>DASUFG010000337.1:0-4032 GCA_036274715.1 Agriterribacter sp. | reverse complement strand
AATGACCAACGATTCCTACCAGGAAAAGTTTCCCTATGTGAGAACCAGGGAAGTCATTCTCAGGAATGTAACCACTACGAGCGGCAAGTCCTTAAGGCTAAGTGACAATCCATTCATGTTCAGGGATGTGAAGGTAGTGACCGAATAACCTGCGATGGATGGGAGCCGCATTTAGGCGAAACCCTACATGACCAACCCGAAAAAAAGCCTGGCAACAATGTATTAATGACCACAAACCTTGACAAGCGTGAATGTTTTATTTTATATAGCAAACGGATTGGTAATGCCTCCTGCGATGTTTTTCGCTGGTAACTTTTATAAACTCAAAGGGAAAGAAATAAAATTCAGAAGCCTTTGGATAAGCGCAGCCATACTATCCATAACAATTGCAGTAACGGCTTGTCAATTTGTTTTTCCGGAAATCATTACTGCATTGGATCGCAATCGGGATGCCTTACTATCGGGTGAGGCGTGGCGGTTGATCACTCCGCTCTTCATCCAACCCATGGGCCTTTGGCAATGCCTGTTTAATGCATTGTTCTTTATATCTTTCGTACCAATTGCCGAACATTTATACCGTCGCGGCCTTATGCTTATCTATTTCGGAACAGGCATGGGGGGACAAATAGCTAACTTTTATTGGGAGACTACCCCGGGAGGTTTATCAACCGGCAGAGGCGGTTCATCTACTGCCTTATATGGCGTAATTGGTTCGCTATTCATGTATGTACTAATCAATCGAAAGCATTTCCCAAAGGCATATGTGATGATACCAATAGCCGGTTTTTTGGGGGCGGCTATACTCGTTTTGTTCGAAGATGGACATGCCCCATCTTTATTATTTGGAGGAATGCTGGGTTTAATACTCCGGAGAAACAGCCTGCAGATTACTGGATATCCTTAGTCTGTTACGGATGTCCTGCAAGATCATCCGCGTTTTTTAAAGAAGCCCAAAACCGGTCATCATAACATTCTCTATATCAAAAAATAAAATGTAATGAAATCAACAACCATTTTTAAACTGCTATTTGCAATTGCCTGCAGTTCTTTTTTTAGTACAATAACCAGTTGCACACAAACAAACGGGAACAAACAGGCAGGCGCTATTATAACACCTGAACAAAATCTTGAAAAACTTGGAATTGTTTTACCGGAGGCTTCCCAACCTATTGCAACTTATGTAAACTGTGTAAGAGCAGGCAACCTGTTGTTCATGGCAGGTAAGGGACCCTTGAAGCCTGACAACACATACATTACCGGCAAACTTGGAAAAGACCTCAGTATTGAGCAAGGATATGAAGCTGCCCGGCTAACAGCCATTGGTCATATAGCTGTTTTAAAAGCCGAATTAGGTGAACTAAAAAGAGTAAAAAGAATCGTCAAAGTTTTGGGTATGGTAAATTGTACAGACGATTTTTATGAGCAACCGAAAGTGATAAATGGCTATAGCGACTTGATGGTTTCAGTTTTCGGCGAAAAAGGAAAGCACGCCCGTAGTGCTGTAGGAATGAATGCTTTACCTACGAATATAGCCGTGGAAGTTGAAGCTATCATTGAAATCGAAGACTAATATTTTGAGTCCAATAAAACCTAAAAATAAAATCTCACGGGCGCGGGCCTTGTAGCCAGGCTCTGACCCGGCCCTGGTATTACTTCATTTTCTTTCAACCCACGGATATTTTTGTAACCTGGCGCGGATCTGCTGCAAGATGATCTGTGTGTTTTAAATTAGTCGATTTATGATCGGCACCGGTCTGAGACCGGTAATTTTGTAAAACACATATACCCCCCTGGGAACATCTGTGCCACAAAAGGGATTATAAGCGCTTTTAATGTTTAAAAGCGGATCATTATAATTGGGAAGATGCGGAAATCGAAGTGTTAGCTGCCATTAAAAAATGTAAACCCTGGATTATGAAAAAATTCTTTTTGACACTTTCACTATTATTGCCAATTTTAATAATGGCGCAATCTGAAACAAAAATTACCAAAGCTTTTCTGCAATCTTTTGCCGACGCTTTTAACGCTCATGACATTAATGCCATAATGTCTCACATGACTGAAGATTGTATATTCGAGGCCTCGGCTGGACCTTCATTTGATGGCGAAAAATTTACAGGGCAGGAAGAAGTCAAAAAGGCTTTTGAAAAGGTCTTTTCAACTTTTAATGATGCTCACTGGGGAAACCCCAGCCATTTTATTTCGGGAGATAGAGGCGTTTCGGAGTGGCTTTTTACGGGAACTAAATCCGACGGAACTAAAGTGGAAGTATCAGGCTGTGATCTATTTACGTTTAAGAATGGGAAAATAGCCATAAAGAATTCATACAGGAAAAATCGTACAGCAGAACGGTAACATTTTAACGGTAACCTGGCGCAGATGTTCGCCAAGATCATCCGTGTCTTTTAAAGTAGCCGATTTGCAATCGAGCGCCGGTCAGAGACCGGTAGCTTTGTCCCCTGGAATATCTGCACCAGAAAAAGCAACCACTTATATCATTCTGTAAAAAAATTATAGTAGCGCCCCATCCAGTAAGCGAATAAAAAGTAAGTACCGGTTTCTTCAATTTCGCCGTTTGCTTTTCTGCCGGCATTCAAACTTTTGGGGTTGGTGTTCCAGCGTGAAATATTACTTTCAGGCGTGGGCAAGGGCTGTACAGCCTGCAGGCTTCCACCCCGGCCAACCAGCGGATCTACCTGCACATCCCAACGATGACTGTTATCCATCGACCAGCCTACCAGGTCGAGCGGGTACTGCCTGATTTCTTCCAGTGCCGTGGAAAGTCCGCAGTTTTTGCCTAACAGGGCGCTGGCAATTACATTCCACACCGGCATACGGTCGTTGCGCACTGCCTGCCAGCTGCGTTCCAGGCTTTTAATGTATAAGTTGCGATCGGGATCGCTGTGGGTATAACGGAGTAAACCATAATAGGGAAAGAAATTAAGAATATCATCTGAGTGGCTGGTTTCAAAAGGTCCATACATTTTTGCCTGCACTGCATTTCGGGCATACCCGTGTTTTTGTACGAGGGTTTGATATGCTTTTTCAAATTTGGGGTTGCCGGTAAAATGATTCGCCGTCACTAAAAAAGAAAGCAATTGAAGCGAGTTTAGTCCACGTTCATACATCCAGTTGGGCGAATTGTTCAGCGAATCGGGATGCCAGATCCCCCAGCGGGTTGGTTTGCCATCGTAGTCGATTAAGCGATAATCATGGTCTACAATATGCGTGGCAATGCGGTTGATCAGTTCCTTTACGCGTAGTTTTTGCGTGGTATCGGCTACCAGTTCATAAAACAATGAAAGGGTAAACATGTGGCCCGTGATCTCGTCTGAACTGGTATCATCGAGCCATTGCCATTTGCCATCGGGCGAAAAATGCCATTGCTTGGGATGAGGCGAACGCGAAGCTGTTACTTTATCCTTGGCGGTTGCATACGATCGTGCCGGATAGCCCGGGATACCGGTCACGGTTTCGAGTCGCTCCAGCGCTTCAAACGTGCGTATGGCTTTTTGTTGTGCGTCCGGATCGCCGGTTACGGCATACCGGAAGCACTGTGCTGCCAGGTAGCATGATGTCCATAACCCATCATTGTCTTCATTTTCTGAGTAGCTCGTAGATACATCTCCCGGCACTGCGAGTTTTGAGATATTAATCAATCCGCGCCGGTTATGCCGCAGGTCTATAATACTGTCGTAATGTGCTGCTTTTTTAGTGAGGGTCATTTCCACATCGCGTAATTCGCTGATGCCTGCCGGTGTGGCGATCCATACTTTGCCGGGCAGCGGCAGTATATCATTCACCTGTTCAGCGGGCAACCAGCGGTTACCGTTATAATAATGCCAGGCTGAATCTTTTTGTATCGCGCCTTTTGCGGTACCCAACCACAGTTGTTGGCCGGTGGCGCATATGCTGGTGGCAGGTCCGTAGGGCAGTCCGTCTGTTGCACGCAACATCCAATGTTCGCAATTAGCCGCAATACAACCTATTGACCTGGGAGCACTGAAGATGAGATCCAGTCCGTTGTTGCTG
>DASUFG010000336.1:0-5942 GCA_036274715.1 Agriterribacter sp. | reverse complement strand
TGATGATTTTCTCCAGTTTTGTTTTTATCCTGTTCAGCATTACCCCGGTATTTGCTTTGGTGATGCCGATTATTGCACTTATTTCATCGTAGCTTTTTTCTTCGAGATAAAGCATGATTACCGCTTTCTCTATACGCGTCAGTTGACCGATGGCTTGTTTTAACAAGTCCGATCTTTCATCGTCCGTAGTTGCACTAATTTCTGGAATCTCAAACTCAAGTGAAGAAATAGATTGCCGTTCTGGCTTCTTGCTTTCTTTTCTAAAATAAGATATCGCAGTATTCAATGCCACACGGTACATCCATGTACTTACCAATGAGTCGTTGCGAAAATGCGGAAAAGCTTTCCATAACTGTATCACTACTTCCTGGAAAAGATCTTTTCTATCCTCGTCTTCGTGGCAGTACAAATTGCATACTTTAAAAAGAATGCCTCTGTGGCCGTTAATGATATCCGTAAACTTTTTCTCCATTCAGCCCTATTTGAGATAATAAGTCGAAATTGAATCAAGGAAACTTACAATTAGTGAAACATTTTTGGAGTTATTTTTAAGCATGCCATATAAAAAGGAAGAAATCTGCCTGTAAATAGCATTATCGCCTGGAAGATGTATATGTCGCTCGTAAAAGTATAAAGTGCAATCAGGCGTGTAAATTGCCGCGCTTCAACTGATCTTCCAAATGCAATACCTGGTCAATCAGCCGGTCCGCTATGGCTTCGTGGATCGCATCAAATGCCTGTATTGGTTGCCTCACCATTGCTGTACTGTAAATGCCCTGCTTATGTAACAGGCGTTTAAAAAAATGAATGGATATATCGAGATGCTGGTTGGAAAAAGCAAGCACAGGTAACACTTTATTAAAAATATCTTCCGCTTTTGCTTTATCGCCAGAGTGGTAGGCCCGGTAGATGTGGGTGTAGATGTAGTGCATCCCGGTGGGCATAAACGCGTGCAGGCCCCTGGTTAATCCTTCTATCATCTGCATTACCGCCCAACCACCGCTCAAATGAAGCCGACCCTGGGTCAAAGTTCTTAGCCTCGAGTATTTTACACCGGCCGGCACTGTTTCAATTTTCAGGCACCGAAAATTGGTAACCGTTTCAAATAGTTCGAGAAGCAGTTCATCCGGCAATCCATATCCTTGCGCATCCCAATCCTGCAGCATGATGGTCTCCGGGCCCGCATCACACAATTTTCGAAAACTATTTTTAAAATCATTGGCAGTAGTAAACGGCAATTGAATTAAGACTTGTTTACAGCCTAACCTTTGATACAAGTTGAGCATTTCTAGGCCAGCAGACATGTCCGTAGTTCCCGCTCCCGCAAAAACCGGCACTCTACCGGCTGTTTCATCCATTACAATGTCCACCATCTTCAACTTTTCTACTGTGGTAAGCCGGTGTACTTCGGAAGCCATGGCGGGCACAAGAAACCCGGCCACGCCTGCATCAAGCGCCATCTTTACATTTCTACGCAGTGATGGCTCGTCTAAAGATCCACTGCCGTCAAATGGGGTATTCAAAACAGTAATGATACCTGAAAGCGGATACAGTTCTTTCATCATTTATTTTCACTGTTGCTTAAGCAACCAAATGTCTGAAATACGGGAATTGAGGCGCCAATTGAGATGCGATTCCTCGGGCCCATCAAAGCTCACTGTTATTTTACCATCCTGGGTGAGCGATAACGGCAATACCCATTCTTTAAAGGTATCAGCATCTTTGTTATATACCAATGGAGATAGCCGAACACCGTCTACACGAAGCAATGCATCGCCAAATCCACATACGCGGATGGTATATCTTGCGCCGGGGTCGAGGTTTTCATACTCCACTGCAGGACAACGTTGGAAAACCTGTGAGGAAAGTCTTTTGCGGCTAAATCCATTTTCCCACCAGGCGATATCGGTGGCATCTTCCGAGATAGTTTTTACTCTTGGCCCCTTACTCACGCTGGAAATATCATCATAATAACTGCCCTGCCCGGGATTTTCCCAGGTAGCGATGGCATATAATTTTTCACGCTGTTCCCCGGGATCTTTTATCCCCTTTATTTTTACGAATTCATCAGCCAACCACCAGCGGTTGTTTAATGGATAATCTACAAAATCAAGCACCGCCCCCCGTTCATACCCCCTGGCCTGGTACTTCGGAACACTGGTTTGCAGACCGGTAGATGCAAAAAGATCCGCACACAATTGTTCAACGCGTTTCCTCAACAAGGGCGATATCGGTTTGGTATCTGCCTCGTTAACCTTTGCGAGTGCCAGTTCCATTGCTTTTTGAATTCCGGTTCCATTAACCGTCCTTAATATGCTATTGGCTTCCTTTTCAAGTTCCTGTTCATATATTAACCGGCGCCTCGTGTATGCGTCGTAGTAAGCCCTTAATAACAACATTTGCCAGCGCCAGTTATGATTGTTTAGCTGTTGGTTATCTTTTTCCAGTTGTTGCCAGAACAAAAAGTTCGTTTCTACACCGCCGTTCTCAACCAGTGGTCCTTTCCAGTTTTGTTCAAGCGCTTCGATGCCATTTGCCGCAGCATCTTCCACTTTATTTCCAAAGAAAAAGCGGCTGTATTCCTTCAATATTTCGTGTACATCCTTTTGCATATCCCAACCCCGCATACTCCAAAGCACCTTATTGACATCATCGTGATTGCCGTCGGAATACGACACAAACCCATCCGTAAATGGTGCACAGGCTTCCTGTATTTTCGCAAACGCATAGGGCCTGGGATTCACGGATTCCCTTCCTAACGTTAACGCGTATGCCTGATCCCATTTCTCAACGGGAAACTCACAACGAACAGAATGCGTAATGTCGGGGTATTGCCGGTGACGATATTTTACCGGCAGCCGGTAACGTGTTTCCGCCATCGGCGGACTGCTGGGACCAGATACCACTCCTTCCAGCCAATCGGGCTGTTCGTTTTTTAGATATTGATAGAAATAATCTACCTGTGCCGTACTAAAGCCTTGCAGCGATATCCATATTTTGGCATTGGGGTGATATTTAACGAGAATAGTATGCAAATCCTTTAAAAACGGCAGTACCTCCGAAGGATCGTTGTCGCCCGGATCGCCACCCGGGAAAAAAATATGATCCAGTCTTGGGCATTTACTGTAAAAATCTTCATGCATTGCCAGTTCCGCCTTTCTTTTCACGGCATCCTTTAGGTCAATCGAAGCCGGCGTCCACACCCAGTAATCCATATTGTAGGCCTGGCATATTTCACTTATTTTGATGCGCATTTCCGAAGCCGGAATTTTAAAATGAGGACTCGGACTATCGTCCTCGTGAAATGGGATGCCTTCAATCGCATTGGTACCAAAGATGGCCAACTCGCGGATGTATTGATCAAATTGCTGAACCGTCCACGCGTCGTAGGAGTTAGCCGTGGTACGATATCCCAACTGGTGCCCCCTGATGGGATAATCGGGACACGATGCCACATTGGTTCCAGCATCGATACTCAACAGGTTCCGTTCCATTTGCAGGTTTCTCAACAACCAGCCCGAACCAAACAATATGCCGCGGGCATCCGCGCCGATAATCCATATCAACCTGCCCTTATCGGTAGCCTCGTACACTACCCGAAAACCTTCCTTCTTGTATTCGGCTCCATCCGCGCCGTGCGAATGTGGAATCTGCCTGCCTTTCAGTTCTGTTTCGTTCGATAAAACCAGGGCGATACCGATTCCGCCTTTTTTAGGCCATTCACTACTGTTTTTAAGCATGATGCCCGTGCGCTTTGCAATCTCTTCCGAAAGTATTTTTGATGCCGTTACCTGCATAAAGGCAGGAATAGATGGAGAAACTAAAATAACGGCATTCTTAAATTGAATTTGCTGTGCGGTAGATTGGGAATTTAAACTTAGCAGCGTTAATAAAAAACAGGCAAGCTTTACTGGCGTTGTCTTAACGACTTGAAATGATTGTTGAAACATGTTTAAATGGAGAAAAATGGAGCCGGGATATACTCGTTTCACGATAGAAATTGGGGCAGGACTTTGTGGGTGCTTTCTATTTAGGTGTCGGCAAAAAAGCCAGGCTTTATTACCCGGCAAAATATGTTGGAACAGATATTTAACAGAGATCAGATGCGTTTGAGCAAGCGGGCCGGTAACAAGAAAATTGATTTAATGAGTGATAACACCCCGTCAACAGCTATGCCCAGTACCCGAAACGGGAGTAACAGCAGCCATACTATCGGATACAATACGATGGCAAGAATGGCAAGCGGTGCGCAGAGTACAAGCAATATCAACCATGCAAAAAATGTAAGCATACTCTAGACATTGAATATTTTTATATTCTATCGCTGATTCCCGAAAATGAACTATACCGACAAAGAAAGCAGCGAAGCATCTTTGGTTTCGAGCAGTGAACTTCCCATCAGGAACTCATCAACCTTGCGGGCACATTCCCTTCCTTCACTGATAGCCCAAACCACCAGCGATTGACCCCTGCGTATATCTCCTGCGGCAAATATTTTTGTAATACTGGTTTGATATGCTTTTTCGGTAGCCTTCACATTTCCCCTGTCGTCATACTCCACCTCGATCTCGTCGAGCATACCTTCGTGCTGAGGATGCACAAATCCCATAGCCAGCAATGCCATTTCGCACGGTATTTCTCTTTCGGAACCTGGCACTTCTTCAAACCGGGAAGGCCTATGATCATCCGAAAATTTCCATTCCAGGTTAACAATTTTTAACCCTTTCAGGTTGCCATTCCCATCACTGATAAATTCTTTTGTACCAACAGCCCATTCCCTTTCACATCCTTCTTCATGCGACGAAGATGTTTTTAAAATCATAGGATAAGTAGGCCAAGGCATAAAAGGAGTACGCTCCCCCGGGGGTTGGGGCATCAATTCAAACTGCGTAACGCTCCTGGCGCCATGCCTGTTCGAGGTTCCCACACAGTCACTGCCGGTATCACCGCCGCCGATAACGATTACATTTTTACCGGTTGCCGTTATTTCTTCGCCAAGGATATTGCTTTCGATCCCAGGATGAGCCAACGGATTTTTCCCGGCGTTTCGTTTATTCTGCTGCTTCAAAAATTGCATGGCAAAATAAATGCCCTTTAATTCACGCCCGGGAACCGGTAAATCCCGGGGCGTTGTAGAACCGCCGGACAATACGATTGCCTGGCATTCGCGAAGCAGCGCATTAATACTCACGTTAACGCCCACATTGGCTTTATACCTGAATTCAATGCCTTCCTGCTCCATTAATTCCACCCTGCGGTCTATCGTCCATTTTTCGAGTTTAAAATCGGGAATGCCGTAGCGGAGTAATCCCCCCGCAGCATCATCGCGTTCAAAAACGGTAACTAAATGCCCCGCATAATTCAATTGAGCCGCCGCTGCAAGTCCAGCTGGTCCAGAGCCAATAACCGCCACTTTTTTCCCGGTACGCATATTGGGCTTACGTGGCTGAACAAACCCTTTTTCCCAGGCTATTTCAATAATGTGCTTTTCAATTTCTTCAATGGTAACGGGGGGTTGGTTGATGCCCAGTACACACGCGCTTTCGCAAGGCGCAGGGCAAATGCGACCGGTAAATTCCGGAAAGTTATTGGTAGATGTCAGGATATCATACGCTTCGCGCCAGCTCTTACGGTAAACCGCATCGTTAAATTCGGGAATCACATTCCCCAAAGGACAACCTGTATTGCTATGACAAAAAGGTACCCCACAATTCATGCATCGTGCCGCCTGTTTATTGAGTTCCTGGTCGGAGTAACGATCAATAAATTCATCGTAATTTTTTAACCTTTCGGTAACCGGTTTTTTACCAGGCAATTCACGTGTATATTCTTTAAACCCTGTTGGCTTTCCCATTTTTTACTAATCAGATTAAAACTAATAAATGAATTTTTCTAATAAAGCAGCAACTTATCTCCCTTCTACTTTCAGCTTTGCTTTTTGT